>CAINKA010000087.1 GCA_903849835.1 uncultured Alphaproteobacteria bacterium | reverse complement strand
CGAAGCATGATTCTAGGGCACTGTGCCATGAATCATGCTTCGACAGGCTCAGCATGACTAATGAGGTTTTTTGTGATTTTGATTAATCGGCTTCTTCAGCTGGAATTGGTACAAATCTTGCAACAAATGCTAAATGCTAATTGTTAAATGTTAAATCTTTCGGGTGGTTAGCTCAGTTGGTTAGAGCGCTACGTTGACATCGTAGAGGTCGGAAGTTCGAGTCTTCTATCACCCACCAAACTTTGTCTTTTTAAAAAATTAAAATTGTAAAAAATGTCTAGACCTCAAGATGGTGCAGCCACAGCTGCGGATAGTACTGCTGAAGTTGTCGGTAAAAGCCTTGTTGAGCAAGTCATAACCACTGGTGTTGGTATAGCTGCTGGTGCGATCGGTGGCCCACTTGCTGGAATGGCTGCCGCCGCCGCTGTTGGAGTTGCGATTGATCTCGCTCCTAAAGCGCTAGATGCTGCAGAAAGAATGGTTGACGCTGTATCGGCAACAGCTTCAGATGCTGCTGCCACCATATCATCAGCTCTTGGCTCAGATGCAGCTCCGACTCCAGATACAGCTGCGAAGCCAGTGACCAATATTGGAGCTGCAGCTGATACGCATGTGGTTGCTCCAACTACCGCTGAGCTAGAAAGAACAGCAAGTGTTTTGACGTCTGAGGGTCATACTCTTGCAGGAGCAAGAGGTGGAGCTGGCGCTTCTACCGCAACCACAGAGCCATCGCCAGAAACACGAGCAGCAGCCGCAAAAATTGCAAAAGCTGCTGAAAATACAGATATCGGAATGGCTGCTCACAAGGCGGTAAAGGTTGATTCAAAGGCGCCAGAGGCATTCAATAAAATCCAAGCATTGTTGCTCGATTCAACCAAAACAAGCGGAGAAAAACTTACAGCAGTTCTAAAGATGGAAGTCATTGAAGATTCATCTTTCAAAGCCTTTCTGGGCATTGCACAAGATGCTTTGAGAATGGATAGGATTGAAGGTGCAGAAACTTACCATGAAAAAACCTCCGCAGATGTATCAGAATTTTTAACAAGTTTATCAAAAGGATTTGCTAAAATTTTTACTCCAGAGCCTGGAAAATCTCGCGAAGGTGGAGCTGAAGAAATGAACGCAGCTTTTGCTGTATGCGGTGAATCAATGAAGGTCGGAATTGGCAAACTTCCTGCAATGCAAGAAGCTATTGGAGCAGGTTTTGAATCTGGTTTTAAGGAAGCTGCGAAGGCGGCGGAAGAGGCTAGGGAAGAAGAAGCTAAAAAAGCTCGAGCGCCTCAAACAGCTCTAGCAAGCGCAGATGCTCCGAAAGCAGTGGCCCCAAAAGAAAAACCTTCCCTAAAAGAAATCGGAAAAGATTCTTTAAAAATCGCCGGCTCCATAGCTCTGTCGCTTCTTGTGCCGGGCGGGTTTTTAATTGCGATGGCGGCTTGTTACATGCTTAGAGATAAGGCTCCTTCAAAAGAAGAAGGCTTGCCTGATATTGATGCTAGTTTGCCTATTACAGCATCGAGTCGTAGTTCAAAAGCTCCCGCAGCTCCCGCAGCTCCTTCTGCTTCCGCAGCAATTCCTTCTACTCCTGCAGCTCCCGCAGTTCCCGCAACTCCTGCAGCTCCTTCTGCTTCCGCAGCAATTCCTTCTACTCCTGCAGCTCCCGCAGTTCCCGCAACTCCTGCAGCTCCTTCTGCTTCCGCAGCAATTCCTTCTACTCCTGCAGCTCCCGCAGCTTCTTCCACAGCTTCTTCCACAGCTCCTTCTCTTGCTGCTGCTTTAGAGAAAGCAACAATGGATGCTGTTAAAGCGGGGGAGGCGGCTATAGCAGAAGCTACTAAACAACCTACACCATCACGAAAATGGTTTGGACGCGATAAGGGTGAGGGTGTACCGAAGAAAGAGGATGATGTTACAATGCCTAACGATGCTGATCTACAGTGGAAGAGGAACCCGATGAGGAGGGCTGCAGCGGCTCCTTCTGCTTCCACTCCTGCAGTCGCTGTGCCAGCTGTTGTAGGTGGAGGTGGTATTGGAAATGCTGCAATAGAGGCAGAAGCAGCTGGCGTTAAGAGTGCACTAGCTGGGCTAGAAGTAACTGAGGCTAAGGTGGTGGGTAGTGGCAAACCTGATGCTATAATGGCAAAAGGTGAGGGGGGGGAAAGGGGAAGGTAAAGGTAGTATTTGGGATAGAATATAAGCGTCTAAAAATCCCCATCTCTTCGCGTCGCCGAAAACAGCCATTCAGGCTGTTTTCTCACTCATCCAACCGCAGCGCCGCCAAAAACGCACTTTGCGGGATCTCCACATTCCCAATCTCCCGCATTTTTTTCTTCCCCTTTTTCTGCTTGTCCAAAAGTTTTCTCTTCCGCGAAATATCTCCGCCGTAGCACTTTGCAGTCACATCTTTCCTCATCGCCGACACAGTTTCCCGCGCCACAATTTTCCCGCCGATCGCCGCTTGAATCGCAATCGCGAACATTTGCCGCGGAATTAATTCCTTCAATTTCGCACAAATTTTTCTGCCGCGAGATTCAGCGTGAGTTTTGTGAGTGATGAATGAAAGCGCGTCCACAGGCTCTCCGTTGACCATGATTGTCAGCTTCACCAGATTGCTTTCTTCGTAACCATCCATGCTCCAGTCAAAACTGGCATAGCCGCGCGAGCAGGATTTTAGGCGGTCATAGAAGTCGTAGACGATTTCGTTGAGGGGGAGTTTGTAGATCAGCATCGCTCGGTTGCCAACGTAAGTGAGCTCTTTTTGAATGCCGCGTTTTTGGGTGCAAAGATCGAGCACGGCGCCGAGATATTCGTCGGGCGTCATAATTGTGGCCTTGATCCACGGCTCTTCCATTTTTTCGATTTTGACTGGGTCGGGCATTTCGGCGGGGCTGTGAATTTCGATCACGTTGCCGTCGCGCAAATGGATTTTGTAAATTACGGAAGGAGCGGTGGTGATCAAATCCAAATCAAACTCTCTCTCCAATCTTTCTTGAATAATTTCGAGATGAAGAAGGCCTAAGAAGCCACAGCGGAAGCCGTATCCCAGCGCAGTGGAAGTTTCAGTTTCATATTCAAAAGAGGCGTCGTTGAGGTGTAATTTTCCGAGTGAATCACGAAATTTTTCGAAGTCAGAAGCATCGATCGGATAAATTCCGCAGAAGACGACAGGCTGATTTTGTTTGAATCCTGGAAGCGGCAAAGCCTTGTCATTGCTGGCTAGAACGATGGTGTCGCCGACTTTACAATCTGAAACTTGTTTGATCTGCGCGTTAATAAATCCGACTTCACCGGCTTTTAAATCGTCGCAGAAAATTTTTTTCGGCGTGAAAAATCCGACGGAATCGACTTGGTAAATCGCATTGGCGATCATCATTTTTATCTTCTGACCTTTTTTGATCGAGCCATCGATAACCCGCACCAGCACTATGACGCCGAGATAGGGGTCGTACCAACTATCGATCAAAAGCGCTTTGAAATCGCCGTCAGGATTTCCTTTTGGAGCGGGCAATTTTTTTACCACCGCTTCGAGCGTTTCGTGAATTCCGATTCCAGTTTTTGCCGAAACTAAAATTGCTTCCGAGGCGTCAATTCCGATTACTTCTTCGATTTGTTTTTTGACCGATTCGGGATCGGAAGCGGGCAAATCAATCTTGTTTAAAACCGGAACAATTTCGTGGTTGTTGTCTATTGCCTGATAAACATTGGCGAGGGTTTGCGCCTCGACACCTTGTGTGGAATCGACCACTAAAATCGAGCCTTCGCAAGCCGCCAAACAGCGACTAACTTCGTAGCCAAAATCGACGTGACCGGGAGTGTCCATCAAGTTGAGCATGTAGATTTTACCGTCGTCAGCTTTGTAGGCGAGCCGCACGGTTTGTGCTTTGATTGTGATGCCGCGCTCTTTTTCGATATCCATTGAATCGAGAATTTGCGACGTCATTTCGCGTTCCTCAATCGCTCCGCATTCTTGAATCAAGCGGTCGGAGAGGGTTGACTTGCCGTGATCAATGTGAGCGACGATGGAGAAATTTCGGATGTGGGAGAGGGGGATGGGTAGGGAGGTCATTTAGATTTTAGATTTAAAATTTTAGATTTTTTCTTACTGCTTTTGAATCGTTTTTTGGCGTCTTTAATATTCGCTGGAGTCGTTAATTTTTCTGGCATCGTGCCACCAAGATCGGCAATGGTTTTGCGAACTTTTTTTCCGACATCAAGATGTGTTTTATTCGCCTCACTTTGTCCAAAAATATTTTCACGTTTTATTCGAGCTGCGGCCTGCGTGGCGCGAAAAAGATTTGCGGCCAATTCTTCGCTGCCCATGTGATCCAAAATTGTTTCTTTTGATTTTAGATTTTTCTTTTTGTGAATTTCTTTTTGGCGTAATCCACCATATAAACCCATGTAGCCGAAATCTTGGAAGTTGGCGTAATTAACCACTCCAGCGGCTTTCGCAGTGCTGGCCAATTTTTTATTATGCTCCTTAATTTCTTCGCGCAAATAAATGCGGTTGCGATCTTCGATGAGCTGATCTTGCAATTCTTGCTTGCGAGTTTGAATTGCAAAATAGGTCTGAGCCCGCGCCACCTCTTCTTTGCGAGGGTCGCTATTTTGAGCAATTAAGTAGCAAGCATAGCGTGACAAATGAAAGTCATCAATTTCTCGACCCTCGATCAAGCCATACTGGTTGCGGCTCGGTTGGGTTTCGCTCACGTGAGCGAAATGCAGTTTGACCGCTTGCCTACTGCCTTCGCAGGCCATCTTCGCTCGTTCAATTGCTGGTAAAAATTTGCTATATTCGGTGTAACCCAAAAGTTTAAAAAGCTCACGAGCCCGCCAGAACTCTTGGTTGAAGGCATTAATTTTTTTGATTTGTTCGAAAATATTGGTGTTCATGGTGACTCCGTTATTTGGGTTTAAGAATTAGGATTTAGGGTTTAAGTTCGCGCACAGTTTTAAAGTCTAAATCTAAAATCTAAAATCCTAAATTTAATGTCAGATCACAAACTTCAACCCGTTCGAGGCACGAAAGACCTGTTTGGGGACGAAATCAAAATTTTTAATCACATCATTTCTGCGGCCAAAAAGAAGGGAGAATTTTTTGGGTTTGAAGAATTGCAAACGCCAATTTTTGAATTTAGCGAAGTGTTTGAGCGCAATCTGGGCGAGGCTTCGGACATCATCGCCAAAGAAGTTTACAAATTTCCTGATCGCTCCGAAAATTTTTTAACGCTGCGTCCGGAATTTACGGCGGGTGTGGTTCGGGCTTTGATTTCCAACGGTGAATTGCAACAAATTTTACCGCGGAAATTTTTTTCTTACGGACCGATTTTCCGTTACGATCGTCCGCAAAAAGGTCGGCAGCGCCAGTTCAATCAAATTAATTTTGAGATTTTCGGCGAAGAAAATTTTTTCTGCGACGTCGATTTGATCTTGCTTGCAGCCGCTGTGCTGAAGGATTTGGGGGTTTTAGAAAAAACGACTCTCGAAATAAATTCGCTTGGTTGTGCCGATACAAAAAAAAATTATGAAGTAGCGCTGACTGAATATTTCACCAAATTTAAAAATGATTTGTCGGCCGATTCCAAAATTCGTTTAGAAAAAAATCCGCTGCGTATCCTTGATTCCAAAGAGTTGACAGACATTGATCTTTTGAGCGATGCGCCAGAAATTTCTAATTTTTTTTCCGACGAAGCGAAATCGCGTTTTGATTCTGTGTTAAATTTGCTCGCGAAATTCGGCGTGAAAAACCGCGTCAATCAACGTTTGGTGCGTGGTTTAGATTACTACACCTCGACAGTTTTTGAATTTACGATGAGCCACGAAGGCGCACAGAACACGGTGCTAGCGGGAGGTCGTTACGACAATCTTGTTGAAAAAATGAGCGGCAAAAAAATGCCGGCGATTGGTTTTGCTGCTGGCGTTGAGCGCTTGATGTTGTTGGCGAAATTGGAGTCACAAAAATCTCGTCCGATTGCAGTGAATTACATTTCCGAAAGCGAAAAAATTTACGCTTTTGAAATCGCGCAAAAGCTACGAAATTCAGGCTTCACCGTCGAATTTATTTTTGATGGCAATTTCAAAAAACAAATGAAACGCGCTTCGCAAAACAACTCGCGCTTTGTCGTAATTGTTGGTGAAGATGAAATGAAGAATGGTGAAGTGAGCGTTAAAGATTTTGACAATTCGACGGAACAGAAAGTTAAGCGTGAGCTGCTCGGGCATTATCTTGAAGGGAAAATCTAATTTTTTTTATTATTAAGAATTTATTAAACTTATGAAAGAAGATCATCTCTCCCGAATTAAACTTAGTGGCTACAAATCGATCAAAGAATGCGATCTAATCCTTACAGAATTAAATATTTTAATCGGAGCTAATGGTGCTGGAAAATCCAATTTTATTGGGGTTTTCAAACTTGTGCAGCAACTCTTAGAAGGTAACCTTCAAAACTTTATTACTAGAAATGGTGGACCGGATTCCTTCCTTCGTTTTGGAAGAAAAAGAACCGAGAAATTGAGTGCAGAATTTTATTTTGGAAATAACGGTTATAAATTTGTTTTAGAGCCGACGGCAGATAATCGAATGATGTTCAGTGAGGAGAATCTTTACTGGAACACAACCGGTGACACCAGCGTAGGATCTGGTCACTTAGAGAGTAGAGCGGCAGAATGCCGGCATGGCGTCCTCGATTATGTCATTCCACCAATGAAAGCATGGCAAGTTTACCATTTCCACGACACTAGCGAAACAGCTTTTGTCAAGCGGATACACGCAATTAATGATTACAACTACTTGCGTCCAGATGCGCGAAATCTCGCGGCATTTTTATATCATCTGCAAAATCATCATGCGGAAGCCTATCATCAAATTGTAAAAACAATTCAATTGGTTGCTCCATTTTTTGGGAATTTTTGTTTAAGAAAAAATGCTGATAATCCGGAAAATATTGAACTTGAGTGGTTTGAGAAAGGCGAAGATGTGCCACTTAAAGCACATTATTTGTCAGACGGAACGCTACGTTTTATTTGTTTGGCAACGGTGTTTTTACAACCTGAATCAATACAGCCACAAACCATACTTGTTGATGAGCCTGAGCTTGGTCTTCATCCATACGCTATTAAAATTCTCGCATCGCTGATTCGTTCGGCCAGCAAGATAAAACAAGTGATTATTTCGACTCAAAGCGTAACTCTTCTTAACGAATTCGAGTCAGAACATCTTGTGATTGTAGATAGAAAAGATGGCTCAAGCATTCTGCGAAGAATTGAAGAAAATGAGTTAACAGAATGGCTTAAAGAATATTCTTTGGGAGAATTGTGGGAGAAAAATATTTTTGGCGGGAGGCCAAAATGATTAAAAGAGTTCACATTATTTGCGAGGGTCAGACCGAAGAGATGTTTGTTAATGAAGTTCTCTCGCAGCATTTAGCTGAATTTAACGTTGTTCCAATAGCCTCATTAGTTGGAAAACCGGGAAGAAAAGGTGGTCTCGTAACAACCGAAAGAATGGAGTATGACGTTAGGCTCCGCTTGCTTCAAGATGATAAGGCGTGGTGCACAACTCTTTTTGATTTCTACGGTTTAGACAAAGATTTTGTTGGGAAGAGTGAAGCGATTTGCAAATCCTCGTTTCAAGAAAAAGCTGAAATAATTGAATCGGCGCTAAGGGAGTATATTCTAAATAAAACGAATGATGGCGCCATTCGGCGTTTTTTTCCTTATGTGCAAATGTATGAGTTCGAAGGGTTATTATTCAGTGATCCAGAAAAATTAGCGTCAGGACTCTGCTCTAAGAAGTTAGAGAAAGATTTTTGCTTGATCAGGAAAAAATTTAATAGCCCAGAAGAAATCAACGACAGCAAAGAAACTGCTCCTAGTAAGCGCATTCTAGATTTAATGCCTAGGTATGAAAAACCACTCCACGGTAGTTTAGCGGCAATTGAAATTGGATTGAATGCGATTCGTCGTGAATGCAAACGTTTTGATGCTTGGATTAGCTGGCTAGAAAACCCGATACTTGTTTTGCGATGATTAAGCGCCTCTTCCATTTCAAAAACTTCGAAAAAAATTTCCGTTTTTTCGCGCCATTTTCCTTCGTATGTTTTTTAATTTTTTTAGCTCTAGCGATTCCAACAATCATCAACTCTCCCGCAGATTATCAACAGGGCAATGCGGTGAAAATCATGTATGTTCACGTGCCGGCGGCGTGGATGGCGCTGCTGATTTACACGTTGATGGCGGCGTTTAATCTCTCGGGATTTATTTGGAAAAATCCGTTTTTTTATTTGATTGCAAAATCAATCGCGCTGATCGGATGCGCTTTTACTTTCATCACTCTCGTCACTGGCAGCCTTTGGGGCAAGCCGATCTGGGGCGCTTGGTGGGTTTGGGATGCGCGATTAACTTCAGTGCTGATTTTATTTTTTCTTTATCTCGGCTACATGATCTTGCTCGACTCTTTCGACGATAAATCCAAAGGCGAGCGAATCGCCGCAATCATTTCAATCGTTGGCTTCATCAATGTTCCAATCATCAAATTTTCGGTGGAATATTGGAACAGCTTGCATCAACCAGCCAGCATCATGCGAAGCGGGGGCGTCGCCATTGACTCCGCGATGTTAAAGCCTTTGCTTTTAATGTTCGGAGTTTATTTTTCTTACTTCGTTTTTCTTTCTTTGCTTCGCGTGCGAAGCGAAATTTTTTTAAAAAAATATGACCTACGTCGTCACCGATAATTGCGTAAAATGTAAATATACCGACTGCGTTTCTGTCTGTCCTGTCGATTGTTTTTACGAAGGTGAAAACATGCTTGTGATCGATCCTGACGGTTGCATCGATTGCGGAGTTTGCGTGCCTGAATGCCCAGCTGAAGCCATCTCGCCTGAGTCGCCAGATTTGGTGAGATGGGTTGAAATCAATCGCGAATTTTCCAAAAAATGGCCTGTCATCACCAAGAAAAAAGATCATCCATCCGACTCAAAAGATTTCGACGGAATGAAAAATAAATTCGAAAAATTTTTTGATCCGCGCCCAGTGGGACAACTTACAAAGCAGGAAAAATAAATTAATTTAACCAGCTACAAAATTTATGTCATGCTGAGCCTGTCGAAGCATGATTCAAGCCACAGTGCCTAGAATCACGCTTCGACAGGCTCAGCATGACATTGAGTTTTATTGTAATACAGAATTTAATTTCTTAAAATCATGACCGATCTCACAAAAAACCACGAAGCATTTTTACGTCTCCCTAAACCAAAAGCGGTGATTTTTGATTGGGATAATACTTTGGTTGACACTTGGCCGTTGATTCAAACTGCGATCGACAAAACCATGGTGGAGATGGGTCGCGAGCCTTGGGGCTTGGAAAAAGTTCGCAACAATGTGCACAAATCGATGCGCGAATCTTTTCCGGAAATTTTTGGAAATGATTGGCAGAAGGCGGGTGAAATTTACAAAAGCACTTATCGCGCGATTCATCTTGATCAAATTCAGCTTCTCTCCGGAGCTTCAGATCTCATCAACAAATTGGAAGAGCTTGGTGTTTTGCAATTCATCGTCAGCAATAAAGTTGGTACAACTTTGCGCAAAGAGGCGGCGAAAATCGGAATTGATAAAAAGTTTTTTGCGCTAATCGGAGCAACCGATGCGAATGCTGATAAGCCAAGCAGAGAGCCGGTTGATCTTGCATTGATGGGATTGGATTTAGATCCAAAAAAAGATGAGATTTGGTTTATTGGAGATACGATCACCGATGTGGAATGCGCTTATAATTCCGGATGTCGCCCGATAATTTATTGCCATTCTGAGATCGGAGTTTCAAAAACAATTCCGATGAAATTATTGTTAGAAGGAAAAAGTGGCGCAGGTGCGTTGCCAATTTATTGTGATCATTCTGACGTTACGAAGCTCCTTTCTTAAACCATCTTTTCAACAGTTCCTCGATTGCTTCGCGTTTAATTGGCTTGGAAACGAAGTCACTCATTCCGCCTTCGATGCATCTTTTTTTATCCTCATCTCCGGCATTCGCGGTTAATGCGACGATCAAAATTGGATTCTTAACTTCTCTTTCTTTTTCAATTTCTCTGATTTTTTTAGTGGCTTGGAACCCGTCCATTATTGGCATCATGCAATCCATCAAAATCATGTCATACTTGACGTTGATGAATTTATTCAGCGCTTCCTGACCATTTTCAGCGAAGTCGAGAACGAAGCCAAAGCGTTTTAAAATCGTCATCGCAACTTTCATATTCACCTCGTTGTCTTCGCAGAGTAATACTTTCAAACCCTGCGTATCCAAGGCTCTTTCGACGATTTTTCCCTTCTCAACTAGATATCCTTTTTCTTCGTAATAGGTGATTTTTAAAACGAAAAATAATGCGAGTAAGAGTCGGGTTTTTTTGACAGGCTTAGTCACGACTCGATCGAAAAATTTTAGATCATCTTGCGAAATTTTTAATTTTTCTTGCACCGAAATTAGTAAAATTAGCGGTATATTTTTTAGCTTCGGAGACTCTTTGATTCTTTTTGCAATACTAGGCGCATCAACGCTGTTATGGGTGTTGTGACTAATCAAAATCGCATGACTTTGATCGTATTTCTCGAGCTCCAGCAATGCTTGATTGGTCGCAATTTTTTCGTCTAAATTGTGAATGAAGTGATGTTTGAGTTGTAGTAGATCGAATTGGTTTTTGAGAGCTTGATGAGCGATTTTATTATTTTCGATGATTGCAACTTTTTGTCCGATAATTTTATTTTTTTGTTCAGCATATTCATCGATCACTTCTTCTTCTGTTGACCGCATTGGAATCATGAAGTGGAAAATTGATCCTTTTCCGGATTCGCTCGCGACTCTAATATTGCCGTCCATGAGCTCTACAAGCTCTTTGCAGATTGAAAGTCCAAGTCCGGTGCCGCCATATTTTCTGGTGGTAGACATGTCGGCTTGGGTGAAGACGGTGAATAATCCTTTGAGTTTCTCTGGCGCGATTCCGATGCCACTATCGATGATGTCGAAGCTGATGAAGAACATTTCTCCTTCAGTTTTTTTAAGCTTCACGTCGATAAAAATATGTCCGTAGTAAGTGAATTTGATTGCGTTATTGATGAGGTTATTCAGGACCTGCCTGATTCTTCCTGGATCTCCCAAAAATGATTTTGGCAAGTTGCTATCGATGCTGGTGATAACTTCCAATCCTTTGCTGCCAGCGCTCACTGACATTAAATCTGCCACGTCTTCGACAAGATCTCGTAAGTTGAAAGCGATGGTTTCGATGTCAATTTTTCGCGCTTCAATTTTTGCGAAATTTAGGATGTCGTTGAGAATGATGAGCAGTGCGTCGGATGAGCGATAGATCGTGTTGGCTTGGTCAAGCTCGTCATCTTTAAGCTTTCCGGATTCGCGCAGAGCTTGACTCATCCCGATGATTCCATTCATCGGCGTTCGAAGCTCGTGAGACATGTTGGAGAGGAATTGGCTTTTCGCTACGCTTGCTGCTTCTGCACCATCTTTGGCTTTGATCAGCTCTGCTAAAAATGGTGAAATTTTATTTCGTCTGAATAAAAAAATCGCCCATATGAAAAAAAATGATACTCCCAAAGATTGTCCGATGATCGTGAGAAGTTGGAACGAGATTTTTTTGATTGCTCTTTGCTGATGATATCCCGTCAAAATCGTGAGGTTATATTCTGGAGATTTTTGCAAATAAGAAAATACGCATTCTCCCATCTTGAATTTTGATGGTAAAAAATCATTTGTGAGGATACTGCTTTGCTTGATTGATTCGCTTAAATAGCTCGATGAGGTGATGATGTTTTGATCGAAATTTTCGCGATTGAAATTTGCAGAATTTGCAAGCACGTCGTAACTGCTGTCGACTACGACATAGCAAATATCTTCGTCGTCAAATACCCAATCGATCTGCCTTTGAATTACTTCGACAGGAAGTTGCGCAATCAAAGTTCCAACTGTTGTTAGGTTGTTATAATCAATACGCATAGCTGTTGGGAGCATATCGTAAGATGTGAGATCGGTTTCTATATGCGTCATTTTTCCGACTTTTAAACGCCAAGCAGTTTTGATTTTTGCTTCTTCGATTGGAAAAATTTCTTCCGGATTGATCGGACTTTTTAAAATTTTTCCGGAAGCGACTGTGATTTTTTCATCTTCATTTACGAAGCTAATTACCATCCAAGAGGATACGTTTTTCTGAGCCGTGTCCTTGTTCAAAGTTTTTTTCAAAATCCGAGAAATGATTTTTACATCTTGCTCACCTTCTAGCTCTAACAGCTTGTCTCCGACATAATTCAAATAATTTTCGACAGAGCTCATCAGTGACATTGTAGCCTTTTCAATAACCTTGCTTTGGAAGGTTGTATGCTTTTCTAGGCCAGACCAAAAGTCGTAATAAATCACGTAAGTGTTGAGGATGATCCACCCAAGTATCAGCGAAACTATGAAGTACGAGAAGCGATTGTAAGATTGTCCGAGGTCTAATTTTTTTCCTAAATGATAAATTTTGTCGCGTCTTTTTCTAATTTTTCTGAACTTCACCAAGTAGGAAGGATCAAGCTTGCTGCGCTTTTTAATTTTATCGTAATAGAGGCTTTTTTTATTCAGAAAAAAGAGAGCTAAGTAATAAAAAATTCTTTTCATCTAGCGATTTTGTTAGTCTCTTTTTGAAGCAAATTTTTATTTTGCTGTAAGTGCTAAGTTTGGTCGGTTGCTTTTTTTTGGGATGGATGGCTTTCTGAAGCCTGCTGGCCGCTTGGTGCAGCAAATATTTGCCAGAAATATTCCCAAAAATTTCACTCAACAGTTTTTATTTTTGTAAATTTGTTTTCTGTCAAATATTTTTTTATGCTTAAGAAAATTTAAAACCGAATTGCTTAAGTTGAAACAATAAATTTGTTGGAGTTTACAATGCCACGTATGGCCACACCACTAAGATCCGCTGATGCTAGAGAGATTGAAGAAAATCAATCATGTAACCCATCAACGGAAAATACATTCTCGGAATCGCAAAAAGTAATTCCGTTTTCTAACTCCGATAGTTTGGAAGAAATCAAAAAAAGATTTTTAGGAAACGAAGAGGATGAGTCAGAAAAAAATTTAAAAGTTTTTTTTACAAAAGATAAAAATTTATTAGACCAATATTACTCGTTAAGAGAGCGGTGTTTTAAAGAAGATAGCGGCTGGGATGAATATGACGGATCCGAAGTCGAAGCTGATATCAAGGGAAGATTACTGATCGTAACAAATGATGAGGGAAAAGTGGTTGGAGGAATGAGAGTTTTATTTCCATGTTTCGATGAATACTCGGCTAGCGATCATGCTGAGAACGGTTTAACGATCAAAAACTTTTTACAAAAATCCGGCTTGGATAGTGAGGCTCGATATAGCGAAATATCAGCAGTTGCTGTCGAAAAGGAACACAGGGGTATTTCCCTAATGAAAAAAATGTTCTCAATCGTAATTCAAAAATCTTTAGAAAGTCAGTGCAGCTATGTCGTTGGAGTTGGAATTTTAGCAGCTTGCAGATATTACAGAGTAATCTTTAAAGGGTTGGGATATGTGCTCGATATAGGAAGTGATTTTGAATGGATTGGAAGAAAAACAAAAAAAGGATATGCTCCAAGATTTCCAATGGTTGTTCACCTCAAAGGTAAAATTGGAATTACATAAAATTTATTAAAATAAAGCATAACAATTATGAGAAAAAATTTATCAATCACGTGTTTATTCGCAGTTTTCTGCTTTTTAGTTTTTGATAAATCTTTTGCTGACGATGCTGAAAAAGTTGAAAAAAAATCAGTTTTTAATTTCGATCTTTATTCCTTGTCAAAAAAGAAAGAGAGCTCTTTTGACGTAGCTGCAGCGACATACACCCTAACCTCAGAAGACATCAGAAGATCTGGTATAACATCGGTTCCAGAAGCTTTAAGACTTGTGCCGGGAGTCCAAGTTTCAAGAATGGATGGAAATAAATGGGCTATCAGCGTCAGGGGTTTCGACAGGCAATATTCGAACAAATTATTGGTGATGGTCGACGGCAGAATTGTCTACACAACTTTATTTTCCGGTGTGTTTTGGGATATTCACGATTACGTGCTAGAAGACATCGACAGAATTGAAGTCATCAGAGGTCCGGGTGGAAGTATCTGGGGAGCTAACGCGGTTAACGGCGTGGTTAACATCATCACAAAAAATGCCGCACAAACGCAGGGCACATATGTTTCCCAAATCATGGGAAATCAAGATCGATCAATTACTGAAGCAAGGTATGGTGGAAAAACGCAGAGCGATGATAGCTACAGATTCTACGTCAAGAAAGCAGTTCGAGATGGTCTGGATAGATACGACACGAAAGGAAAAAATCACGATGAGAATAGGCAGGATAGAGCTGGCTTTAGATATGATATCAGCTCTGTAAAAGATAACCAAATTGCTGTTCATGGAGATTTCTTCAGCGGTGTTGCGGAAAATTATTTTGCCACTCTCAACAATCCCAATAAAAATGACAAAAACTCCAAAGGAGCGAATTTAGTGGTTAATTGGGATAAAAAAATTTCCAACAAATCAAATTTCTCTCTCAACAGTTATTTCGATTATGATCAATTTGATCTTCCAGTTCTAAAAAGAAGCGCTCGAACTTTTGACGTTGACTTCCAACATTTTTATAATTTTTCCAAACAAAACCAATTCATTTGGGGCTTCGGATATAGGCAGATCCACGATGATATCGAAGAGAGTAACGTTACCAACAATACCGGAACGCTTTCATACGTTCCTATAAATTATTCTCCAGATAACAGAAGAGACCAATGGTTTACGGCATTCATCCAAGACAAATACGCTCTGATTCTTGATGAATTATATCTAACCGTTGGTTCAAAATTTGAGAAAAACGATTTTACCGGTTTTGAATATCAACCAAATACAAGACTGACTTATTACCCATCTCGAAACCAAACCATTTGGGCGGCCATTTCAAGCTCAATAAGAACTCCAACAAGAGGAGAGGATGGATTCGATATCAGATCAGGTTCCACCGGATCTGTTTCAAACCAAGGAAGCGTGACCTTCGATGCTGAAAAAGTGATTACATACGAGGCTGGTTACAGAATTAAACCGGACCATCAATCCATGATCGATGTCTCAACTTTTTACAACAAATACACAAAACTAAAAACATACGAAAAAATTGGCACCATTCCGGTGGCTTCAAACCTCGGCTTCGGCGAATCTTTTGGTGGCGAAATTTTAGGAAAATTTCAGGTTACGAATGATTGGAGATTGGAGGCTGGATATGATTTTTTAAAAGTAGATCTTCACATCAGCGATCAATCAACTGACCCAACCACTGGAGAGCCTATGCAGCTCACCGAAGGCTATTCTCCAAAAAGCCAATTTAGACTCAGATCTTTTCAAAATCTCACGCCAAAAATTGAGTTCGACAATACAATGTTTTATGTCGACAACCTTCCGAAAGCAGGCGCTAACGGTCTCGGAAGAGGTATATCTTCTTACGTCAGGTTAGATACGAGAGTCGGATATCTTCAATCAAAAAATCTAGATCTAAGCGTTGGGATTCAAAACTTATTGGGCAATCGTCACTCAGAATTCAAAGCAGCGCTTTACAACAGACAAACTGAAATTGGCCGGACATTTTATTTCAAGCTAGTTTGGCAATATTAAAACTTTAAATGTTGAGCTAGAAAGTTAGGATGAATTTTAAAATTTTAAGACAAATAACATTTTTTTTGGCGTTAGTTTTTATGCCAATTGAATGCATTGCGGACATGGTTGGAATCGAAGAGGCAACTGCATTTTCGGGCTTCATTCAAGATCTTGTGCGGACAGCGCATACTCAAAAAAATGTAGTTCTTTGTCACGTTGGTAGAGATGCAATTTCAAATGCAATCTCTGTGCAAAATAAATCATTCGTTGATCTCGATGCTGATCCATCAAAATACGCTTCATGCAAAGCGGTTTATATTGCTCAGGGAAGAGAAAAAGGTTTGAGATCTGAACTCGACAAGTTTAACAAGAATAACATTCTGACCATTGCAATCTTTGATGGCTTTGTTGAAAGCGGAGGAATGATACAGGTGCAAATGGGAAGAAGAAATTTTGAATTAGTAGTGAACACAAAAAAAATTAAAGAATCTGGCGTTAGGCTGAATTCTTTGGTTGCGGACCTGATCGTTAATTAAAATCAAAATTGTTATGGAAAATAATAATCGTAAAAGAGCCATCGATACAGAATTTTTAAGAAGTGTCATCGATGACGATAAGGAATTTGAAAAAGAGCTTTTTGCAATTTTTTCAGAAAATGCTCATCGCAATATTACGAAAATGGAAGATGCGATAAAAGATGGCGACAATAATTCTTGGTACATGGCCTCTCATGCCTTCAAAGGTGCATCTGCCTCAATCGGAGCTTTTGATTTGTCCAAAGTTTTAGAATATGCGCAAAAACATCCCGAAGATAATGCTGAAGGTAAAAGTGAAATTCTAAAAAAAGTCAGAGAAGAATTCGCTTTGGTTTTAGATTTTATCAATGAAGAAATTTTGGATAAATAAACGCTGCGATATCCGACCCACCTTAAGAAGTTGATTTTCATTTTTAGTTTTTTAGACCCCGCAACAAGTGCGGGGTGACACCGAGTGAGCTGTCACCCCGCACTTGTTGCAGGGTCTATTTTTTTACCTCTCACTCAACTTTTTTTAAAAATAATCATTCCCTGCAATGTCATGCTTCGACAGGCTGGGGGTATTTTTAGTAGCCTAAGGAGAGAGATGCTTCGTTCGGGAGTTTGCCGCAAAGGATTAATTCCTACTGGCCTGCGGTACGGAGCTGGTTTTGGTGGAGATGCAATTTTTCCAGCAGCTTCCGTTGGAGGAGTTTGATTTTATTGAAAGAAAATTATGCTGACTCATTCTAGAATCGCGTCCAAATTTCCACTCCTCCAATTTCCCAAATCAAAATGAACATCATTCTTGCCAAACCGCGTGGATTCTGTGCTGGGGTTACTCGTGCGATTGAAACTGTTGAAAAGGCGATCGCGAAATTTGGTGCGCCGGTTTATGTGCGGCATGAAATTGTCCACAATAAATTCGTCGTGGAATCTTTGCGAAAAAAAGGTGCGGTTTTTGTTGATGAGGTTGATCAAATTCCAGTCGGTGCAATCACAATTTTTTCTGCTCACGGAGTTTCTGACAAAGTTGAAGAAGATGCTGTAGAGCGTGGATTAGACGTAATCGACGCCACTTGTCCATTGGTGAGTAAAGTTCATCGCGAAGCAAAAAAATATGAAGAAGAAGGCTGTGAAATTATTTTGATCGGACATCGTGGACATCCGGAAGTCGAAGGCACAAGCGGTCGTGTGAAGAAAGACGTAATTCTGGTCACCGATGAAAATGATGCGCGCAATGTTGAAATACAAAATCCGCAAAAAATTTCCTACGTTACGCAAACAACTTTGAGCATCGATGACACAAAAAAAATCGTCGAAATTTTGGAAAAAAGATTTCCGCAAATGCAGCGGGGTTTAGCCACAAAAGACATTTGTTATGCCACACAAAACAGACAAGACGCGGTTCGATCTCTTTCAAAAATGGTCGATGTTTTATTGGTGATTGGTGCGAAAAATAGTTCGAATTCAAATCGTCTGCGCGACCTCGGAGAGGAATGCGGATTACAATCTTACTTGATTAACGGTGCTGGCGACATTGACGCGCAATGGCTGGTGAATGTTGAAAACATTGGGCTAACGGCAGGAGCTTCTGCGCCGGAAGTGCTGGTTCAGGAAGTCGTAAATCGCATCAAAAAAATTTCGAAATCGGAAGTGTCGGTGCGTGATATGGATGGAATTACGGAAAATACTTTTTTTATTTTGCCGAAGAAGGTTAGGAAGTGAGGAGGCGAGGAGCTGCTTGTTGTTCAAGCCCTCTGAATGTTGCCGACTTAACCCCATCATGGCTCGGAGTATCATTCGCGAGTCGGCTGTAGAAATGCAAAAGGGTCGCGATATCTGCAGTGCGAGCTTCTTTAATTTTATCAGTGCCACGATCATACAAAGGCAAAGCGGTGTCTAATGGTTTGCTGGTGCTGTGAAGTTTGACATCCGTAATTTTTCCTTCTTCAGAAAGATCGAAAGACAAAAAGAATGGAGATGCTTCTTGGTTTGGCATTGTGATTCTTCCGCCATCTCTCCTCATGCCTTCCATGTTTTCTGTATCGCTAAAATTTGCTAAAATTTCTTCTAATTTTAATTCCAAATCTTGTTTTGTTTTAGCTGTAAATTGAGGTTTTCTGTGATCAGTGACGTGAGGTTGAGCTGATTTTGCGGAAAAGCCGCAAGTCAGTGCCCCACTCGGAGCAATCGCTCTAGCTTTTTCCCTCGCTCTTTCAGCTTTTTGAGCTGCAACATGTGCAGCATCAGCTTCTGCTGCAAGCTTCTCTGCCTTGGTTTCTTCAATTTTTTCCTTATAGCCACGCAAAATAGCGGCGAGTTTTTTCTCTGCGTCTTTGCTGATTTCGTTAGAATCTTCTGATTTGAATAAAGGAACTTCTCCGTCACCTCCGATTCTGGATTTTTGAAATAATCTGACATCGATAATTTTTCCCTCATGTCGTTTTATCCTGAGATAGCAAGGGTTTGCACCATCTCTAAAAATATTTTCGTATCCTTTGTAATCTTTGTGTTCTGTAGATTCGCAGAATTTTTCGACATTTTCTTTTGCAGCTTCATCAAGCAAATCTTTGACGAGGCAACCAAGAAATAAAACTGGAGTGAGTTGTTTTTCAGAGCGGGAATGTTTTTCGGCTTTTGCAAGTTCTGCCAAAGCGGTTTTAACGACATCCGTAACTGCTGCTTGATATTGCGTTGATTTGTCAATTAGCCCAGATTGCTTGGCGATTTCTTTTACTGCGGCGAGAGATTGAGTTATTCCTAAATTTTCAATATCTTCTGGACTGAGTTCTGATGCAGCTCTTGCTAAAGCGGCAGCGCCTGTGGCGGCAGATCTAGCTGCATCTACAACAGCTCCCGCAGCATCTGCCGCTAGTTCATCAGCATGCGAAGCCGCATCACCAACTGATGCCGCAGCTGCTCCGATAGCTTCTCCAACTTGCGAAACATCAACAGTCATCGCAGCTCCAGCAGCTGCAGCTAGCATGGAAGCTTTAGTAACGATGCCGCGAGCCGCTTTC
Organism: uncultured Alphaproteobacteria bacterium; assembly: GCA_903849835.1. Classification (GTDB taxonomy): domain Bacteria; phylum Pseudomonadota; class Alphaproteobacteria; order Rickettsiales; family UBA1997; genus UBA2645. The sequence goes on along the minus strand of CAINKA010000087.1, from coordinate 392 downwards.
ATTACGGCAGCGCTTCTGTTAACTCGGTCTTGTTCAGCTTTAAATTTAACATCTGCAGCTTTGATGATCAGCGCTTCAATTCCACCGAATCGGATTCGATCTTCGTCACGCGTTGTTCCGATTATTCCGAGTAGGGTTTTTCCGGAAGTTCCAATTTTTAAAAATTTACCAGCTTCCGCTTTTAAAAATTTATGCAAGTCAGCGGAGCTTTTGCCTTGTAATTTTTCTTTAACGCATTTCTCAACCAAATCTCTGAGTAAAGTTTCTTTCCTTTCGAACTGAATTGAATTTTTAAAATCTTTTTGCTCAACTGCGCCAAGCAATGCCGCAAATTTTTCTTCGAAAATTTTTGATGATGGAGTGAAAATTTCATAACCAAAAATTTTTTTAGT
>CAINKA010000086.1 GCA_903849835.1 uncultured Alphaproteobacteria bacterium | reverse complement strand
TGAATCACCCTTCGACAGGCTCAGGGTGACATTGCAGTGGCTGTATAATTAAACTCAAAATCATGAAATTTTTTTTAATCATTTCCCTCACCAGTCTCGCAATTTTGCTCCTAGTATTTTTGCTCAACAGCGCCACATTTAACGGCTCAAAAAATTCCCCTACCAAACCAATTTCAAATGAAAAAAAATCCTAAAATTGAAGAAAAAACTTTGCCGCAAAGTCAAGTTACTGGCCTTACTCCCAAGCAGATTGTCGACGAATTAAATCGCTACATCATCGGCCAAAAAGAAGCAAAAAAAGCAGTCGCGATTGCGCTTAGAAATCGCTATCGTCGCAAGCTTGTCGACTCACCTTTGCGCGAAGAAATTGTGCCGAAAAATATTCTAATGATTGGGCCAACGGGCGTCGGAAAAACCGAAGTTGCGCGTCGCCTCGCCAAACTCGCCAACGCGCCATTCATCAAGGTTGAAGCCACTAAATTCACCGAAGTCGGTTACGTCGGCCGCGACGTCGATTCAATCATCCGCGACCTCATCGAAGTGGCGATTAAATCGATCAAAAGCGAAATGAAAAAAGAGGTGCAAGACAAGGCCACAGAGCATGCGAAAAAAAGAGTTTTGCGCGCTTTAACCGGAGAAAATCCGATCGACGAAACCAAAGAAAAATTCTCGCGGATGATTGAAAGCGGCGAGGCCAACGACAAGGAAATCGAAATCGAAATTGCGGATTCCGGCAATTCCTTCGCCAGCAGTTTTGACATTCCTGGAGGGCAAGTCGGCATGATCAATATCGGCGAAATGCTCGGCAAAGCGATGGGAGGAGAAAAGAAAAAGAAAATGCGGATGACGGTTGAGGATGCGCTTAAATCCTTGATCGAGGAAGAGTCGGGAAAAATGATCGACGAAGAAAAAGTTGTAAAAATTGCGATGAAATCCGTCGAAAATGACGGCATCGTTTTCATCGACGAGATCGACAAAATTTGCGCCCGCAGCAATCTCAAGGGTGGCGACATTTCGCGCGAAGGCGTGCAGCGCGACCTCTTGCCGCTCGTGGAGGGAACCACTGTCACAACCAAATACGGACTGATCAAAACCGATCACATTTTATTCATTGCTTCCGGCGCATTTCACATTTGTAAACCGGCAGATTTACTCCCCGAATTGCAAGGTAGATTTCCAATTCGTGTGCAGCTCAAACCACTCACCGAAGAAGATCTGGTGCGGATTCTCACTGAACCGGAATCGAGTTTGATCAAGCAATATGTTGCTCTAATCGGTGTCGAAAAAGTGCGGCTAAATTTCACCAAAGACGGCGTTAAAGAAATCGCCAAAGTCGCCCACAAAGTGAACGGCGAAATCGAAAATATCGGCGCCAGACGCCTCCACACTTTGCTAGAAAAAATTCTTGAGGATGTGAGTTTTGAAGCCAGCGAGATGAAGTCCGGCGCGGCTGTGGAGATTAATAAAAAATATGTCGACGATCACTTGGGTGATTTGGTTTCGACGAAAACGGATTTGTCGAAGTTTATTTTGTAAAATTCTTAAAAACTTAACCCCCAAAAAACATGATCCCCCGCTACTCCCGCCCTGAAATGGCCAAAATTTGGTCGCAGGAAAATAAATACAAAATTTGGTTCGACATTGAAATTCTCGCGCTCGAAGCGCTTGAAAAACTAGGAACGGCGCCGGTTGGAACCGCTTCACGCATTCGCGAAAATTTTGAAAAAGCGGGCGGAAAATTTGACGAGGCGCGAATCGACGAAATTGAAAATACCACCAAACACGACGTGATCGCTTTCCTGACGCACCTCGCCGAGCTTGTCGGTGAAAATTCGCGCTTCGTGCATCTCGGGATGACGAGCTCCGACGTGCTTGATACCTGCCTCTCGGCGCAACTTTCGCAGGCTTCAGATTTGCTAATTTCTGATCTCGAAAAAGTTTTAGCGGCGTTGAAAAAACGCGCATTCGAACACAAACACACAGTTTGCGTTGGACGTTCGCACGGCATCCACGCTGAGCCCGTGACCTTCGGTTTAAAACTCGCACGCTTTTATTCCGAGTTCGAAAGAAATCTTTCGCGCCTCAAATCCGCTAAAAAAGAAATCGCGGTTTGTGCAATTTCCGGCGCGGTTGGAACTTTTGCCGATGTCGATCCATTCGTGCAAAAATACGTTTCCGAAAAAATGGGGCTCGCAGAAGAAACTATCTCCAGCCAAGTAATCCCGCGGGATCGCCACGCAATGTTTTTTGTAACTCTCGGCGTGATTGCCTCCTCGATTGAAAATCTCGCCGTCGAAATTCGCCATTTGCAACGCAGCGAAGTTTTGGAAGCGGAAGAATTTTTTGCGAAGGGACAGAAGGGAAGTTCGGCAATGCCACACAAACGCAATCCGGTTTTGAGCGAGAATCTGACTGGTCTCGCGCGTATTGTCCGCAGCGCTGTGGTGCCCGCTCTCGAGAATGTTGCCTTGTGGCACGAGCGCGACATTTCGCATTCCTCGGTGGAAAGAATGATTGCTCCCGACGCTACGATCACGCTGGATTTCGCGCTTTCTCGTCTGGCAGGATTAATCGAAAATCTTTCGATTTACCCGCAAAATATGCAGCGAAATTTGGATCGTTTGGGCGGTTTAGTTTTTTCGCAAAGAGTGCTTTTGACGCTGATTGAAGAAGCAAAAATTTCTCGCGAAGACGCCTACAGAATCGTGCAAGGAAGCGCGATGAAAATTTGGGCGGGAGAGGCGAGCAGCTTTTTGGAATTGTTAAAATCCGACCCCGAAGTTTCGTCAAAATTGTCCGCCAAAAAACTCGAAGAAATTTTTGATTTGAGCTACCACACCAAAAATATTGAGCAGATTTTCAAGCAGGTTTTTGGTGGGTAAAAAGTGAATTGTTTTGGCGCCGAGACAATTTGAAAAAAACCTCCTCCAATGTCGCCCTGAGCCTGTCGAAGGGTGATTCAGGGTGCGGCTCGAATCACCCTTCGACAGGCTCAGG
>CAINKA010000085.1 GCA_903849835.1 uncultured Alphaproteobacteria bacterium | reverse complement strand
GGGCGGACCCACATGTCCGCCAGAAATTTGAGGCAAAACTAAAAACCAAATTCGTTGGTCGACTGGCCGACACATGGGTCGGCCACTACAAATCCCTGCCGTCATCTGATTTCAATGTAGGGGCGGACCCGCGTGTCCGCCCGTTTTTATATTCAGTTTACACGAACATTTGGCACGCACGACATCAAAAATAATTTTTCCAAAACTTTTTCAAATGCTAAACCCAAAAACACTAATCACCCTCCTAGTTCTACTCCTCCCAACATCTCTTCATGCTCTCTCTCCAGAAATAAGACTTGCCGACGAAGCTCAAGAACAACGGGCGATGAATCTTTTTTTGCAAGTGCGTTGTTTAGTTTGTGCGGGACAAGTGATTGAAAGTTCCAACACAGAATTTTCTTCCGAGATGAGAAAATTAATTCGGAAAAAAATTTCTGATGGAAAAAATGATGAGAAAATTAAAGCAGAATTGGTGACAGAATTTGGTGAAGATATTTTGTCTGAACCAAGAACTGGTGCGGTTAGTTGGGTTTTTTTGTGGTGTTTACCTTTTTTGTTTGGAATTATTGTCCCGCGACTAATACGTTAAACCTATCTATTGTGCCCTCGCAGCTCTACTACCGCCGACGCACCTACTGGTTTAACTCTGTCTCTCGGCCTCGGACCCTTTCTTCCTTCTTCTCTTCTAGCTTTTTCTGCCACCTCAATTTCAGAAGATTTTGCTCTGCAAATCGCTACAAATTTCATAGAAATATCTTCAATCTTATGAGTATGCTGAGTAACGACATCTCGTAATTGATGATTACCTTCCCCAGCAGATTTGATTTGAATTGCGCTATCGCCGCTATTATCAAACTTAACAATAAATTTGTCTCCTACCTCACGACTTCTCGAGACTGATGCAGTAACTGGAATGCGAACTACAAAAGAACTTTCGCCATCAGTTATCGGTACCATAGCAAATTTTTTATCAAGCGTAAGCATTTCCTGAGTGATTGGCTTAAACTTTTGCAACTGTTTAAATAACTCCTCACCTGTAACTGCAGAAAGCTCCTCAAAAGATATTCCAACCTGAGCTACACCTCCCCCCGCTACCACTTGGACTTGTTTATAAAATGCGCGACAAAATTGCTGTTTCCGAGCGTCGTCCATATTGCCTTCATCATCTACTAGGCGCCTATTATTCCTGTCGAGCAAAATCGCTTCTCCACTTTCTGATAATGCAACAGTAAATTTACGAGAATCTTCTCCCCCCGTTTCAAATTCAAAAAGTTTATTGCAAACCGTACGCCTTCCATCAATTTCTATCGGAACTCCGATATTTTTACTTGATATTGGAATAAACTTAGCAACATTTTGCACCATTTGCTTTATAGTGCCTATATCTGGAATATCTGCTTTCCTGCCGCTGCTTTCCGCGTAAACTTCATTATCCCTTAGCCACTTTGCTAAAGTTGACTCACCTTTAAGAGATTTGTTAAAAAATTGATTTCCTTCTCCCTTGTTATTGACGACAACACCTCTTTCAGCAATCAACATTTGAGCTTCTTCCACTAGCACAGTTTTAGAAAATTTACTAAGGCGACCTGGAATGCTTGATATAAAATTTGAGAACTTCTCAAAATTACCCTTAACCCCCGAAGCTGTTACTGACACCGGCCTTGGGATTCCTTGATATTCTCCCAACTTTAAGAATGGGTCAGATATTCCAGCAACCACTCCTCCACAAAATTTAAAAACACCTCCAATCGTAGAAACGATTGTCGAACCAAAGTTGTAAAGAGTGGCTGTTACAAAATCAACGTCTCTGGATTTCGCTTTTTGTCTCAAGTTTTGTCCTAAGTTAAGAAATGGATCAGCAATTATGTGTAAAGGAGATGCAACTACGCTAAGTACCATACCAACCAGACCTACAGCAAAAGCAACGGTACCATGAATTGCTCTCATCGCCTTTCTATACCACGTATCCATTGAAGTTAGTCTCTCTTTCTCTTCATCTCTGATATTATCAGCCCACCGTTTGAAAGTTCCTGCGTAACTTCCTGGATTACCAATTGCTTTCCAAGTTGTTGAGGCGCCCCTAAGCATTGTTTCAGAAACGGCATTAATTGCTGATGCTGTTATAGAAAAACACGCTCCAACCGGCGTGAGCTTTTCGGATACTTTTGCCAGCCAAGATATTGGTTTGGCAATCCGCATACATGTCCAGCCAACAGCCCCCAAAACAATAGGAGTAATTCCAAAAAGAGAAGCCACCATAGACGCACCTCTTCCGCCAAAATCAGTTGGATTATGAGTCACTCTTTCAATTTTGTCCCTTCTGACTTGTTTTGCGTTCAGGATAAACGCTGTTACATTGCTATCAGACTTTATCGTATGAGCGCCAAGCGGAACAACTACCGCTGATATTTTTCTTGTTGTATCACGAGGATCACTGACCTCTATTATCGAAGCAGGTTGACTAAAATATTCCGATAAAAGCATTCTCAGATCTTCTGCTGATCCCACCGTAACCGGAACTACAATGTTTGGCTCTTCCTTATATTGGCCTTCATCAATGTTTCTGAGATTCGTTAATAGACTACCCTTTGGGAACCTATCATCCTCCCACATTGTTTTTACTGTGCTTCTAATATTTTTAATTCTTTTGGATCTATCCTCTTTGATTATCTTAACAATCGTTGGCGACTCTTTTTCCATATCAATCCGCACTTGTAATACGCGGCTCTTCTTGCCGGATTCTTCGACTTCTCTCCTACACCTATCAAGCTCTGTGCTAGCATAATCCTCAACCAGAAACTCATCTATTTCTAGCGAAACACTTTCTTTTTCGCCTTCTAATTCTGATAATTTGCCTTGTTTAGCTGATTGAAGCAATATTTCCTCCGAAGAAAGGCTTTCTTGAACCTCTTGCTTGAGCAAGTTCACGTTGTAATTAGGATCATGTAAAAACGAGCGTTCCATTTTCAATATGTTACGTTTTTGCAAATACTGGATAGCACCATCTAACTCTGTCATCCCCCTATAATTATTACCCGCCTCTGCCATCCTCCTTATAGCTAGGTATGAATCTACTAGAGTAGTGGCTTCGGCGTCGGCTTCGGCGTCGGCGTCGGCGTCGGCGTCGGCGGCGGCGGCGGCATCTCTAAGAATATCTGCACTGACACGAGCACTAAACTCTTGGAGTTCTCTTTGTAGACGATCGAACTCATCCGTTCTTTCCTCCGATATCGTTTTTGCATCTGCGAAGTTGATGTTTACGTGGCCGAAGGAGAAGCTGCCATTATTTGAATACTTTTCCCTCCATTCTTCGACAACTTCTTCGCCAACTTCTTCGCCAACTACTAGTTCTCCTAGTAGATATCTAATAAGCTGCATCCTTTCAGCAATCTCAGCCAACCTCACAATACCTTCAATCAGAGGCATGTTCTCTGAAGCCTTTGCATTATAAGGCTCGCTTTCAGTTTTTTGGTCTGCTTCTACTCCCGTCCCAGAGAGCAGTGTTATCATCGAGCTTGCATCGTAAACTTCAGCAGAAGCCCTCCATTCAGCCAGAATTTTAATCCTTTCGTCAGTAGTCTCAATTCGTCGTTTTGTTAGTTGTTGTTTTAAAACAGCAATTCTTGCCTCTTTCAACGCCTCCGTACTACTATCGACTACTTCTGCTCTCACTTCCTTTAGCTTCTTCTTTATCGCAGGAATATCAGCATCATCTGCAACATCTTTTTTACTGACCAAGGCTTGTTCCGAAAGCAACCTTATCCTCCCAGTTGATAGTTCAAGTCTTTTTTTAATCTCAAGAATTTGTTGATCATCCAAATTTAAAGGGTCTGCTTCTATCGTTCTAAAAAAATCTTCTGCTGTACCTCCCACCAAATTTAAAATTCCAACTTCTTCCAAAAAGTTAAAAAACTTTTCTTCAACTTTAGCTATTTCTGTTTTGATCCCCTCAGCATTACTGATTTCGAGCTCATAAACTTCCTTAAGAGGCCGCACTATCTCAGTAAAACTCTGACTCCATATTTTTTTTATTCCTTCATAATGCTTTGTTTCTTCTTCTGCTGCCTTTTCCTCAATGATTTTTTTTACCACCCCCGTATATTCAGATAAGCCATACCCACGTTTTTCCATATCTTGTCTCACGGTATTATTAACTGTAAGTTCTCCCTCAGTGGAAGTAGTTGTTGTAGAAGTAGCTGCTCTCGACATATGTTTTTTTAAAATTAATAAAACGCTCTTGGATCAAGTCTTTAATCAAGTGTTAGTCTTGCACACAAATTACAAGTTTTTATAAGGTTTATAAGGAAAAATGTTTACTGCAAACTTGCAACAAGTTTTTATTGCGGGATTCAAATGTTGTTAAGCTTAAATTTTTATCGATCTAACTCCTTCGACAAGATTCCTAAAAGTTGCACAGAAAAATTTTGAGCGCGCTCGGTGAAATAATTAATTTTTGCGCTGAAAATGTTGTAGAAAAAAACTGCAGGAATTGCAGCGAAGAGACCGAAAGCTGTTGCCAGCAAAGCTTCCGCGATTCCCGGAGCGACAACTGCTAGGCTAGTATTTTTTGAAATTGCGATGCCTTGGAAACTGCTCATGATTCCCCAAACCGTGCCGAATAATCCGATGAATGGCGCTGATGATCCGACGATGGCGAGAAAGTTCAAACCCATTTCCATTTTCTGCATCGACCGATTTGTGGCGACTTGCATTGCTCCCATTAAACGTTCCTTCAACGAAGATTTTTTTTCGGATTCTATGTCGGCCAAAATTTGTTTGATGTTGTTGCTTTTCCATTCCTTCATGCAGGCAAGAAAAATTCTGGCGAGAGGATGATTGTCGCTGTTTTTTGCTTCGCTGTGGATGTCTTCCAGCGAAACTGATTCCTCGAAAATTTCTTCGAATTGGTCGCTACGTTTTTTCAGCACGCGAAATTTTATAATTTTGTCAAAAATAATCGCCCACGACCAGAGAGATGCGATGACGAGAAGAAGCATCACGAGTTGGACGATGATGTCGGCTTGGGAGATTAGGGAGATTAGGGAGAGGGAGGGGGATTTTTCCATAAAAAAGAATCAAAGAATTAAGTTATGTCATGCTGAGCTTGTCGAAGCATGATTCGGGGCATAGTGGCCAGAATCATGCTTCGACAAGCTCAGCATGACAATGGGTGATTAGTGTGACAATGGGTGATTGTGTGACAATGGGTGATTAGTGTGACGATTTAGAAAAAGGGTTATGATTTTTTTGATGAATAATTTTTTGCCAATTTTTTAATCTCTTCCCAGTTTTTATTAAACAACGCTTCTTTCTTTTTTCTACTCCATCCTTTTAACATTTTTTCAAATTATGGCTTGTATTGGATCAGAAAATTGTTCGCAAAATTTTATTGTTACCGGTCTTTTGTTGTAGGTGTAGCTCTTGATGTCGTTTCCAAAGTTATGTTCTGCGACTCGTCTTTCTACATCGTTTGTAACTCCGACGTAGTAACTTTTGTCTGAACATTGAATTACGTAGACAAACATTTTTGTGAATTAATTTTTGCATTGTCATGCTGAGCCTGTCGAAGCATGGTTCGGGGCATAGTGGTCAGAATCATGCTTCGCCCTTCGACAGGCTCAGGAGGCTCAGCATGACAATGTGGAGGGTGGTGACAATGTGGAGGGTGGTGACAATGTGGAGGGTGCCGGCAGACAATACGCTAACCCCTCCTCCACATTAACCCTCCTCCACCACCTCCCTCTTCCCCGAAATATTCGGAGCTGTCACCACTCCTTCTTCTTCCATTTTTTCAATCAATGTGGCGGCGCGGTTGTAGCCTATTCGGAGTTGGCGTTGGACGTAGCTGATGGAAGGTTTTTTGTCGCGGCGGACGATCATCACTGCTTTTTTGTAGAGGTCTTCGTCGCTATTTCCTCCGCCTTCAAAATCATCTTCACCGCTGCTGGAAGAAGTTGGCGGTGGAGCTTCGAACGAAATTTTTTCGCTGTCAGAAAATTCTCCGAGATCTTGCGACTTGATGAAATTTACGATATTTTCGATTTCAACATCGGAGCAAAAAGGCCCGTGAACGCGCGTCATTTTACTTCCTCCCGACATGTAGATCATGTCTCCCTGCCCTAGAAGCTGTTCTGCTCCTTGGGTTCCAAGAATTGTTCTGCTGTCGATTCTGGAAGTGACTTGGAAAGAAATTCGCGTCGGAAAATTTGCTTTAATCACGCCCGTAATCACATCAACCGACGGACGTTGCGTTGCCATGATCAAGTGGATTCCAGCAGCTCGCGCCATTTGCGCCAGACGTTGCACCGAGCCTTCAATTTCCTTGCCTGCGACCATCATCAGATCCGCCATTTCATCGACGATCACCACGATGAATGGAATTTTTTTCGGCTCGAATTCGATCTCTTCGATGATTGGCTGACCTGTTGACGGATCATATCCCGTCTGCACTTTGCGCGATAATTTTTCACCGGAGATCATCGCCTTTTCAGCCTTTTCGTTGTAGCCTGCGATGTTGCGAACTGCAAAACTGGACATCAAGCGATAGCGATCCTCCATTTCAGCAACAACCCACTTCAAGGCAATGACCGCCTTGCCTGGCTCGGTTACGACTGGCGAAAGTAAATGCGGAATTCCGTCGTAGATTGAGAGCTCGAGCATCTTGGGATCGATCATGATGAACTTGCATTCGTCGGGACGAAGGCGATAGAGCAGCGATAAAATCATCACGTTGAGCCCGACAGATTTTCCTGAACCCGTAGTTCCCGCGATCAATAAATGCGGCATTTTGGCGAGATCGGCGATCATGGTTTCGCCGCTGATATCCTTGCCCAAAATTATCGGCAAAAAGTTTTGCGAAAGTTTATATTCTTTGCATTCGATGAGCTCGCGCAAAAAAATCATTTCGCGTTTTGGATTTGGCAATTCAATTCCGATCGAAGTTTTTCCGGAGACGACGGCGATGCGCGCTGAAACTGCGCTCATTGAACGAGCAATGTCGTCCGACAATCCGATGACGCGCGAAGCCTTGGTGCCAGCGGATGGTTCGAATTCATGCAAAGTTACGACCGGTCCAACTTTTGCGCCAAGCGAAGTTCCGTAAACTCCAAAATCTTCCAAAACTTTGAGCAACATTTTCGACTGCTCTTCGACAAGATTTTTATTAATTTTTTTGTCTTTGTTTTCGTTGGAGCGATCGGTGAGAAGCTCTGCGAGAGGAAGTTGGTAGGTTGATTTTCCTGATCTGACAGGCTTTTTAGTTTTGGTATTTTTTAATTTTTTCTTCAGAAGTTCACGAGTTTCTTCTTCATCATCATTTTCTTCGACAACTGTTGGTTGCTTAGCTGGCACTGCTTCACGCGGTTGAAAATTTTGTTCGCTTTTAAATAATTTTGCGAATCGCTCGAAAAGAAAACGCGCTGAAACTAAGCTGTAACGGAAAAAATAAATCCAATCCGCAGCAGAAATTTCGATGATGATTGAAAGCGTGATGATCGCGAAGAACAGCGAGAATATTGCCGTGATGAGCTGCGGACAGAATGTGATTTTTGCAAGAATAAATTTTCCGTTCACGCCTCCGAGCGAAATAAATTCCCACCATTCTGCTTGCGGCAAAAAGGAAAAAAATATCGCGAAGCAAAGAATGCAAAAAGGAGTTAAAATAATTTTTGGAAGTAAATTTTTTATGCCGAAACGACTGCTGATTTTCATCCCGATGCTGAAAATTATCAGGCATAAAAAAAATGACGCGAGACCGATGAGTTGGAGAGAAAGATCGGAAATGTGCGAACCGAACGAACCCATCCAGTTGTTGATGTGATCATCGGTTGAAACGGTGTTGAAGGATGGATCTTCGGAATTGAAGCTGAAGAGGGCTAGGGCAAATGAGATGGAAAATCCGACGAGGCAAAGCCCAAAGAGTCTGATGAAAAGTCGGAAGAGGATTTGGAATGTTTTATCTGGCATTAAATAATTTTTTTGGATATTCGCTCGATGTCATACTGAGCTTGTCGAAGCATGATTCAGGCCACTTACCTTGAATCATGCTTCGACAAGCTCAGCATGACATTTTTTTATAGGAAAACGGTGGTGAATTTTAATTCGGCAATGGAATTTCTGGCAATTTTGGTTCGCTTGATTGTCCCGCCTTCTGTTTGTTTTTTTCTTGTTGGAGAAAAAATGGTGGAATTGATGATTCGTCGAATGGCACTTCTGCACCACCTGGCAACATAACTGGTGGCAATTCTTCTTCTTGTTTTTCTTCAGGCTTGTTGACGTTGATTTCGCTATATTTGTCGCTCTTAGAAGCCGGTTTAGATGCTGCAATTTTATCCTTAAAAAATTCTCCCAAATTATTGCTTGGAGAATTTTGCGGCGCATTTGGATCTGGATTTGGATTGGTGTTTGGATCAGCAATCACGGCTTTGCTGATGAGCTTGTCCATAATTTCTTCTTGATTTTCTTTCGCTGCTTCTTTTCGTTTTTCTTTCGCTTCGTTTAAAATTTTTTCTTCTTCCACTTGTTCAACTGCGAAAGTTTTTTTGTAACTTTCTATCGAGATGCATGATTCTCCATCCCAACAGCGACCTTTACCGCACTCGCAACCATTGGTGATTGCTCCGGTACAAATGTAGAACTGGTCTAGCTTCGGACGACATTCATCAACGCAACCATTTCCAAATTGTCTCCAGACTCCTTTCGATGATTCGCAGGCTGATCGGTCATCGAAAGATGTGAAACGGATTGATTGCGAAAATGAGTTGGAGGGAAAAATGAAAAATAATAAAAAAACCCACAATGTCATACTGACAAAGCTCGCGGCCATGCTGAGCCTCAATGTCATGCTGAGCCTGTCGAAG
>CAINKA010000084.1 GCA_903849835.1 uncultured Alphaproteobacteria bacterium | reverse complement strand
AATCATGCTTCGACAAGCTCAGCATGACCGCGGCATTGTGGACAAATAGCCATTCCACTTAAAATTTATTTTTCGTTTCGCCGGTTGTATTTTTCACGCCCAAAAATACTTTTTTAAAAAATCTTATCTCACATTTCTCTCAAATCAAAATTCAAAAAATATGTCAAAGCCAGTTATTGATATTGAAAAAATTCTCAAATCTTTACCGCATCGTTATCCGTTTTTGTTGGTGGATAAGGTCACGTCTCTTGAGCCGAATAAAAAAATTATCGCGATAAAAAATGTGACTTTTAACGAGCCGCATTTTCTTGGGCATTTCCCCGATCATCCAATCATGCCGGGGGTTTTGATCATTGAAGCGATGGCCCAAGCAGGCGCTCTGATGGTCACTTCCGCACCAGGTTTTAATGCCGAAGACAAGTTGGTTTATTTCATGTCGATCGACGGCGCGAAGTTCAGAAAACCCGTCATTCCCGGTGATGTTTTAGAACTTCATGTCGAAGCAGTTCAAAATCGTGGAAACGTTTGGAAGCTTGGCGCTGTTGGGATTGTAGATGGTCAAAAAGTTGCAGAAGCGCAACTTTCCGCAATGATAGTCGATAAAGAAAAAAAATAATCATGACACAAAAAATTCACTCTACAGCCATAGTTGGCGCGAATGCGCAGCTTGGAGCAAATGTTGAAATTGGCGCTTATTCCATCATCGGTGACGAAGTTAAAATCGGCGAAGGCACCGTCGTGAAGTCGCATGTTGTCATCGAAGGCGATACCGAAATCGGCAAAAATAATTTAATTTTTCCTTTCGCTTCGATCGGCTTGGCGCCGCAAGATCTCAAGTTCCGCGGCGAAAAATCGAAAGTCATAATCGGCGACGATAATCGCATTCGTGAGCATGTTACGATTCACTTGGGAACACAGGACGGAACAATGGTGACGCGCATCGGCAGCAATTGCTTGCTGATGGTTGGAGTGCATATTGCTCATGATTGCATCGTTGGTGATCACGTGATTCTAGCCAATAATGTCACGCTCGCAGGGCATGTTGAAGTTGGCGATTATGCTGTAATTGGAGGACTTTCCGCAGTGCACCAATTTGCTCGCATAGGTCACGGAGCCATGATTGGTGGCATGTCAGGGGTTGAGGGCGATGTGATTCCGTACAGCGCAGTGATGGGCGAGCGTGCATTTTTGGCTGGGCTGAATCTTGTCGGCATGAAGCGCCGCGGCATCGCGCGCGATGAAATTCACGCCTTGCGCAATTTTTTCAAAAAAGTTTTTTCTGAAAAAAGTGGAGCTTTTTCTGAGAGGGTTGATGCGGCGGCGAAAGAGTTCCAAAGCGTGATAGTTCAGGATGTGGCGAGTTTTGTGAAATCAAAATCTACCCGCGCTTTTTGTCAGCCGAAAGCAACCTATGATTCAGCTGATGAGTAGTCGCGAAATTTGTTTAGACATTGAAACCACTGGCCTCGACCCTCGCGATGGTCATAAAATTATCGAGATTGCCTGCGTTGAATTGGTCAATAAAATTAAAAGCGGAAAAGTTTTTCACACCTACGTGAACCCGCGCCGTGAGGTGCCTCGCGAGGCTTTCAACATTCACGGAATTTCTACCGAATTTCTAAAAGACAAACCGATTTTTGATCACATCGCACATAAGTTTTTGGATTTCGTAAAAGATGCGCAGCTCGTGATTCACAACTCCGCTTTCGATAGCAAATTTCTTAACTACGAGCTGAAAATCCTTGGGCTGCAAGGCTTGGACATGAGTCGTATTACTGACACGCTTTTAATCGCGCGCAAAAAATTTCCGGGATCTCCAGCATCGCTCGATGCTTTGTGCAAAAGATTTAATGTTGATTCATCTCGCAGAACCAAGCACGGAGCTCTTCTAGACACTGAATTGCTTTGCGATGTTTACGTGGAATTAATGGGTGGCGCGCAAGCTGGGCTCGGTTTTGAAGTCGAAAAAAAATCACAAATTTCTGCAAAAGTTGAACAAACAATCGTAGAAAATCAAACAAAAAAAACTCTGCCAAAGCGCGATTTTCCTGCGTCGGAAGATGATTTAAAAAACCACAAAGAATTCGTAATGAAAAATTTTAAAAGCAATCTTTGGGGATATTGTTGAATCCAATTTACGAAGCTGAATTTATGAAACTTTTTCAGTGTTGAGCTGGTTACTGCAATGTCATGCTGAGCTTGTCGAAGCGTGATTCAAGCCACTGCGCCCATCAGCATGCTTCGACAAGTTCAGCATGACATTGCAGTAACTATCTTACTAAAACCCATTCACACCAGAATGAAACCCGTCACCACCATCACTCACATCGTCGAAAAAGAACGAGAAAATTTTTATCTTTGGATCCCTGTCCTGCTTGGCTTTGGAGTGGCTTTTTATTTTTCGTTTGAAGTAAATTTTTTAGAAAAATTTTATTTTTTTGCTGCTCTTTTTTTTGGCTCAGCGCTGTTTTATTTTTTAAATCGCAACTCCTACAGAGCCTTAATTTTTGCTGCTTGTGCGCTATTTTTAGCCGGATGTTTTTACGCAAATTTTTATCAAAAAATTTTTCTCAATCAGACTGAAATTCACGGCAAAATTTTTGTTGATGTTGTTGGAAAAATTGAAGATGTGAGAAAATTTTATAATCCCACCAACCATCTCGAAGGCGCGAATTTGTTGATCTCAGACCTCGAGCTTTACAAATCAAAATTTGTTGAGAAGAAAAAAGTTAAGAAGAAAAAAAAAGTCAAGAAGCAGAAGAAAAAGATCCTGAAACAAGTTCGGGATGATGATGTGGTTGGATCTATTCCAAAACCAAAAACCAAAAAGCCAAAAAAAATTTCCGACAAAAAAATTGAAAAAGATTTTTTAAATCTTGCGGGATTTCAAGAAATCGATCGCGAGTTTTTGGATTATTCGAAAAATTACCAGCAGGTTGCGTGGCAAGAGATTAATGGGCGCGAGGCATTTCCAAATCCGCCGCAAAAAATTTCTGTGAATCTGATAAAAAATTTTCAGCAGGTTGGAGTAAATGATGTAATCGCTGCACGTTTGATGCTGCAGCCATCTCAAGCAAAAGAATTTCCGGATGATTTTGATTTTAAACTCGATGCTAAGTCGAAAAAAATTGGCGCTTACGGCTTTGTTTTGGGCGAAGTCAAAATCATCGAGAAGGCAGAAATCTCAAGCCTCGACAGCTGGTTTAATTTTCTACGAGAAAAAATTCGTGGCAGAATTTTAGCTTCGCTTGAAGGAGATGAATCTGCGATCGCACTGGCATTTTTAATTGGCGATCAAAGTCAAATTTCAAAAAACTTACTCGATAAAATTAGAAGTTCTGGACTAGCGCATTTGCTCTCTATTTCCGGTTTTCATCTTTCGCTTGCTGGTGCGATTTTTTTTGTTGCGACGCGTTTTTTATTGTCACGAAGTGAATATTTGGCACTGCATTTTGATCTCAAAAAAATCTCCGCAGTTGCTGCAATTTTTGCGACTTATTTTTACCTAAAAATAGCAGGATCTCCACTGCCGGCGCAGCGTGCATTTCTAATGGTTTTACTGGTTTTAATCGCATTGTTTTTGAACGAAAAAATTGACTCGCGAAGAGCGATTATGAGCGCAGTTTTTTTTCTGATTTTATTCAATCCTTACGCGGTTTTTAACGTGAGTTTTCAACTTTCTTTTGCGGCGATTTTAGTGCTTGGAATTTTTTACGAAACGCTTTCGAAAAAAAGAAATTCGAATTTTGATCGACGAATTTTTGTCAGATTTTTTTGGTATTTTTTGGAAATTATTTTGGTCTCGATTTTAATTCAGATCGCGACTTTTCCATTCCTAATGCACTCATTTCAAAACGTTGCTCTGCTTGGTTTCGTAGCCAATGTTTTGGCGATTCCTCTGACAAGTTTTATCGTGATGCCGCTTGGTTTTCTGTCGCTGTTTTTAATGCCGCTGGGATTGGAAAAATATATTTTACTTTTGATGGGAGAGGGAATTTTTTGGATCGAGAAAATCGTGATGCTCGTCACGAATTTTAATTACTCGCATTTGATCAGTCCGCAATTATCTGGCGCGGGCTTAATCCTTGCAATCATTGGGCTGCTGCTGATTTGTTTGACGAAAAGTGAGCTGAGATTTGTTGGAATCGCTATTTTTTCTTTTTCCTTTTTAACAATTTTTTTCACTCAAAAACCCGATATTTTATTTGATGGGCAGCAGAAATTTTTTGCCATTTACGACAAGGAAAATGGCTTGGTTTTTTCTCGCAACCTAAGACCTTCTAGGCAGCGTGCATTGTGGATGAGGAGGATGAGCGAAGAGAAATTTAAATATCTAAAAACCACAGAAAATCAAAAATCTGTCGCACTACTAGCTGACGGAAAAAAATTCCTGGTGCTTTTGAAGCGAAATAAAATTTCTGAGATATGTAAAAAAGATTTTGATGTGATAGTGAATCTAACCGCGAAATATAAGCTTCCGGACTGTATCGGTGAGGGTAAAATCAAAATAGATAATTTCGATTTTTATGAAAGAGGCGGACATTTTTTTTATTTCAAAGGTGATAAAATTTTAATCAAAACTACTTTTTGAAGACGAAAAATTTTGTGCCGACGAAGTTAGTGCAGGTGGTGATCCCAAGACTTAGAAGGCTGGCGATTTCTGGAATGATGCCGATGAAATCCACCGTGATTTTTAGAAAAATTAAACCGATGAAAAGCGAGGCGAGATAGACTGTGAAATAGTGATGAAATTTTTTTTGAGAGTCAGATTTGAATGTCCAAATTTTGTTCAATGGATAGCCCACACTAATGCCGGCAATGAAGCAGATGATGTTTGCAATGAGGTAATGAATTCCAAAAATTCGTAGGCAAATTAAAAAAACCGAATAGCTGATGATGGTTGCGATGCAGCCGATGGTAAGGAAGCGAGGGAGTTGAGAGTGAATTTGATGTTTGTGAATCCAGCCTTTTATCTCAGAAACTAATGGCATCTTTTGAAGCTGAAATGGTGACCCCAACGGAATTCGAATCCGTATTCCCACCGTGAAAGGGTGGTGTCCTAACCGTTAGACGATGGGGCCAAGAAAAGGAGCGGCGCAAGCTATTAATCGAGTTTGAAAAGGCAAGTTGGAATTGCTATTGACAGGACAAGCACTCATCAAATTTTTCTTCCACAACCGCAGCTTCGTTTGAAACATTCAGCTCATGTTTTTCGCCTTTGGTTGAAACTTTATCGGCGCGCGCAACTGAAGTGGATCGGCAATAATAAAGGCTCTTCAGACCTTTCTGCCAAGCTCTGAAATGAATTTCGTGCAGATATTTTTTCGAAGTATTTCCCGGAACAAAAACATTCAAACTTTGCGCTTGGCAAATGTATTCTTGGCGCTCGGCGGAGAGATCGATCATCCATCTTTGATCAATTTCTTGCGCGGTTTTGAAGACTAATTTTTCATGCTCATCCAAGAAATCCAAATGTTGCACTGAGCCTTCGGTGATGGTGATTGACGACCAAATATCTTCAGTATTTTTTCCCTTCGATTCGAGCAATTTTACCAAGTTTTTATTTCTCACATTGAACGAACCCGTGAGTGTTTTTTGGGTGAAAGAATTAGCAGCGAATGGCTCAATTCCTGGCGAAGAATTATTGGCGATTATTGAAATCGAAGCGGTTGGCGCGATTGCAAGTTTGTTGGAAAATCTTTCTTCGACCCCAACCTCAGCTGCGTCAGGGCAAGCGCCGCGTTCTTTGGCCAAAAGTTTCGAAGCGCGATCAACACCTTGCTTGATGAATTGAAAAATTTTCTTGTTCCAAACTTTGCTCATTGCTGACTCAAGCGGAACATTTTTGCTTTGGAGGAAAGAGTGAAAGCCCATGACACCAAGCCCGACGCTGCGTTCGCGCATTGCGGAATATTTTGCTTTCGACATTGTGTCGGGCGCTTTTTCGATGAAGTCTTGCAAAACATTGTCGAGGAAACGCATCACATCTTCGAGAATTTGCGGATTATCTTTCCACTCATCGTAAAATTCTAGATTGAGCGAAGATAGGCAGCACACTGCAGTGCGGTCTTTTCCCAAATGATCAATTCCGGTTGGAAGCGTAATTTCGCTGCAAAGATTTGAAGTTTTAACTTGAAGCCCAAGTTTCTTGTGATGCTCGGGAATAGCGCGATTAACGGCGTCGATGAAGAGGATGTAAGGTTCGCCGGTTTCAACGCGAGTGGTTAAAAGCTTAACCCACAAAGTGCGTGCCTTCACGACCTCAAGAGTTTGGCCGCTGTGAGGGCTTTTTAATTCGAAGTCACCATCTTTTTCAACTGCGCGCATGAACTCATCAGTGACCGCTACACCGTGATGTAGGTTGAGCGAGCGACGATTTGGATCGCCACCAGTTGGGCGACGAATGTCAATAAATTCTTCGATTTCCGGATGATTGATCGGAAGATAAACTGCTGCGGAGCCGCGTCGCAAGCTGCCTTGCGAGATTGCTAAAGTTTGCGAATCCATCACTTTGATGAAGGGAACGATGCCGGAAGTTTTACCATTGCCACGCACAGTTTCGCCGATCGAACGCAGATTGCCCCAATAGCTGCCTATGCCGCCGCCTTTTGATGCGAGCCAAACATTTTCGTTCCATAAGCTGACAATGCCGGAAAGTGAGTCAGAAGATTCGTTTAAAAAACATGAGATCGGAAGTCCGCGATCTGTGCCACCATTGCTTAAAATTGGCGTTGCGGGCATGAACCAGAGATTGGAAATGTAATCGTAAAGTCGAGTGGCGTGGGCTTGGTCATCGGCGTAATAAGCGGCGACGCGAGCGAATAAATCTTGGTAAGATTCTTCTGGCATTAAGTAGCGATCTTTCAAAACTGCTTTGCCAAAATTGCTGAGCTTGGCGTCTTTCTTGGGATCGATTTTTACTTCAAATTTTATTTTCGAATTTTTTGTTTTTGCGGATGGTTTTGATATTTTTGTTCCTGATTTTTTCGACATGATTTGATTTGGAAATTGAATTTCGTTAGGAGCGATGCGCTTCTACAGCAAAACTACATTTAGTGGTATTTTTGTCAAAACCACACTACATCTTGTTTTTTTGAGTTTTATTTTTGCGAAAATTAATTGTCTAGCGCGAAGTTAATTTTTAATAAATTTGCGATTGCGCTTCCCTTGCTGAAGGTTTCTTCAAGTTCTGATTCCGGATTAGAGTCGAAGGTGATCGCCCCCCCAACTTGGAATTCAAATTTATTTTTTTGCAAAATTAATGTGCGGATTACGACCGATAAATTCGCTTCGTTTTTTGAAAAAAAACCAATCGCACCGCTATAAATTCCACGATTAATTTTTTCTTTTTTTGCCGCGATTTCCATCGCTTTAATTTTTGGCGCTCCCGTCATCGATCCGGCTGGAAAACAGGATTTAATCGCATCGAATGCAGAAAATTTCTCACGAATTTTTCCGTGAATTTCTGATGACATGTGATGGATATTTTTGTAAGAAGTGATTTCAAAAAGTTTTTTTACCTCAACGCTTCCGGCCTTGCAAATTCTGGATAAATCGTTCCTCACCAAATCAACAATCATCAAATTTTCCGCACGTTCTTTCAGGCTATTTTTTAGCGCTGATTTATTTTTTTGATCTTGTTTTTTGTCGGAGTCGCGAGGCGATGTTCCCTTGATTGGTCGTGAAATTATTTTGCCATTTTTTAGTGAAAAAAATAATTCTGGACTGGAGGAGATGACGTAGTTTTTATCAAGTTTCAGAAATGCGGAATAGTTGGCGGGGCTAAGTCTGGTAAGTTCACAAAAGGTTTGGAAATTTTCTTGAGGTGAGGGGGTTTTTTTAAATTTTCCAAAAAATTTTCTTGTAAGATTTGTCTGAAAAAAATCTCCGCGAGAGATCATTTTTTTAATATCGGCAATTGCGGCGAGGTAGGATTTGTTGGAAAAATTTGAGGAAAAATTTTCGACTCTCAACATGTCGCCCCGCACTTGTTGTGAGGTCCATCCCAAAACTTGATCGATCTTTTTTTTATCATCGTAAACCAGTGTCAGCTTTTTTTTCTCATGATCAAACTCAAAAACCAACGCAAAATTTATCAGAAAAATTTTGGGCAAATTGACAAAAGATTTTTTTGTTTTTGGTAATTTTTCAAAAGCTTCCGCAACTTCGTAAGACAAATATCCAAACCATTTCTCATCGCTGTTTTTTATAATTTTTTCTGCGGCAAAAAAATCATCAGTTACAATTTTTTTTTGAGGGAAAAGCGCGATGCAGGAAAAGGAGTTTTTAATTTTATCGCTGAGGGCGGAATAGAGGAAAATCCAACTCTCATCGCCATAATTTTCCGAAATTTTTTTTGCGAAATCGAGTGGGTTTTGCCAAGGGAGAATCTGTTTTTTCTGCATCTTTTTTTGTATCTTTTTCTGCATCGGAGTTAGGAACTTTTTATTCCCCATTTTTTCAAAAGATATTGTTCGACAGCCTCTCTCTCGTCAGTATCCAAAGCGCGATCAAAAATTATAATTTCGCCGATATGGCCGCTGAATGTTCCTGACGCGTAAGCCCATCCACCGATCACATTATTGGCGGATGTACTTGTTCTTCCTCCTCCAGCTACGGTATTGCTGAGTGAACCATTGGTGTAAATGTAGCGGTTTGAAGTGTCGTAAAGAAAAGACGCTTGGCGCGCGATTTGTTCGTAAGGTAGCTCAGCCGAAAATGGGCTATCTCCCCACCACATGTTAAAAAGACAATCTATTGTTGCGCTTAGTGGGACATATCCAAAGGCATTGTTAAGATTTGTGACATTCTCTCCAGAATTTAAAATGCGATGAAAAATTAATGCACCAGTTCTGCTCGGAACGTGAATTGTAAACACGCTGTAAGGCGAGTCATTGTAAGGAACCGTGCCGTCTGGCAGCAGGAGATGATCGTTAGTTCCGTCGATATAAAATCTTATCATCGGCAATCCGGTAATGTTGTTGCTGGAATAAATTGGTCTGTAAACCACTGTTTCTTGCGTCGCATTTTTTGGATTGTTGGATCTTTGCGAGCTAATGTCATGCCACTCAGAAATTGTTGATCCATCGCTGGTTTCGGCATCCAAAAAACTTTGCTCCAAAGTTGTTTCAAACCATGCGACCAAACCTTTGATTGAATTGACAGGCGAGCTTTCGGTCAGTCTTCTGGCATGCTCTAACCTTGATTTTGACAACAACCTACTGCCTTGCAACACGCCGCCGATTAGGATTCCGATGACTAAAATCACGATCGAAAGTTCGATCACGGAGAAGGCTGATTTTTTCATGAATTTTTTAATAAATTTAAAATTTCTGAACCGATTTTTTTTTGTAATTTCACAATTTTGTTTTTTGAAAAAACCAGCTCGTCAATTGGTAAAACCAAGAAAGCAGAATTTGTCAGAAAAATTTCGTCGGCATTTTTTAAGTGAAAAATTTTTGCTTCCACTTCTTTGATTTTTATTGGTGAGATTTTTAAGATTTTTTTTCTGACGGTGCCGAGCAAGATGCCACAAGCTTTTGAAGGCGTAAAGATTTTTCCATTTTTAACCCAAAAAATATTTGCTGAAGAAGTTTCGGCGATAAAATTTTTTTGTGAAAGCATCACGCAGTCAAAAAGATTTTTTTCTTGAGCATCGATTTTTGTGAGAATGTAAGGCAAAGCATTCATCGTTTTACCCAGCGGATTTTGCGGAGTTTTTTGCGAAGAAATTCCGAGAGAAATTTTTTCTGGTAATTTTCTTTCTGATAAAGTTTGGATGATGATTAACGGATCAGATTCGTAAGTCGGCAAATAGCCAGCAGAGCCGATTCCGCGGCTGATAGAAATTTTTAAAATGCCATCTTTAATCTTATTTTTTGCAATCAGTTGGTAAGATTTTTTTTCCAAATCATCAATTTTTGCGGTGAATTTCAAAGCTTTTAAACCGGCTTTAATTCTATCCTCGTGCGATTTGTAATCGTAAATTTTCCCGTCAGAAATTTTTAAAGTTTCAAAAATTCCGTCGCCAAAAAGAAAGCCTCTTTCGTGAATCGAAACTTGCGCTTGTTTTTCTTCGACCAGTCGATGATTTTTGAAAATAAATTTTTCCATCATTTTTAATTTTTCGATCAGTGAAACGTAAAGTCCAAAGCAGCAAATCAAAGCCCAAAAGCCGCGGCGGCAATATGAAACTTTTTAAGTTTATTTTTAAATGGGGATTTTTTTTCGCAATTTGGGTCGCGATTTTTATCTCTCTCGCGCTGTTTTATTATTTTTACGACTTGCCAAGTTTGAGCGATTTAGAAACGCAAAATGGTAAACGCGTGGTGCAAATTAATTATTCAAACGGCGAGAGAATTACGAATCGCGGTGATGTTTACAGCAGTGAAGTCAGTTATTACGAATTGCCACAAAACCTTATCAATGCTGTTGTCGCGACTGAAGATCGGCGTTTTTTCGATCATGTCGGCATTGATTTTTTTGGAATGGTTCGGGCCTTTTACGCCAATCGTGAAGCGGGTCGGATAGTGCAAGGCGGAAGTACGATTACGCAACAACTTGCGAAATTATTATTTTTAAAACCCGAAAGAACCGTCAAAAGAAAAATTCAGGAAGTCCTTCTCGCCGTTCAGTTAGAGCGTCATTTCACCAAAGAGCAAATTTTAACTTTTTATCTAAGTCGCGCTTATTTTGGATCCGGAAATTATGGGATTGAAAGTGCGGCGAAGCATTATTTTGGCAAGGATGTGTCGCAGTTAAATCTCAACGAATCTGCTTTGCTTGCTGGAATTTTAAAAGCTCCGTCGAAACTTTCTCCAAAAAATAATCGCGAACTCGCAGAGAGCAGAACCAATGTGGTTCTAAGAAGCATGATTGAGGCTGGATTTTTAAATGAGAAAAATTTTTCGGAATTAGCGCAAGATCCAAATTACAAATCAGACAAATCGCAGCGACTTTATTTTTCCGATTTCACCTTCGATCAATTCCCGGAATTTTTAGAAAAAAAAGATTTGGATGAAAAAATTCTAACCGTCGCCAGCACTCTGGATGAGGGGATTCAGCAGAAATTGGAAAATATTTTGGATGGATTTTTAAAGGTGAATTCCAAAAAATTAGGTGAGTCACAATTGTCAGCCATCGTGATGAATAAAAGCGGTGCGGTGCTTGGAATTATTGGCGGGAGAGACTATCAGCAAAGTCAGTTTAATCGTGCAATGTACGCAAAAAGACAGGCGGGATCAGCATTTAAAACCTTCGTTTATTTAACCGCTTTTGAAAATGGAATGAAGCCCGACGATGTGCTCGAAGACAAGAAAATCAACGTTGGAACATGGCTTCCAGAAAATTATGAAAATCGCTATTTGGGCGAAGTGACATTGCAGCAAGCTTTCGCAAATTCTTTGAATTCAGTCTCGATTCAATTGGCGAGAAAATTTGGTGGAGACAAAGTTGTGGCTACTGCGCGTAGGTGCGGAATTATTTCTGAGATTGATAAAAATGATCCAACTATCGCACTTGGCACCGCTGAAGTGAGTTTGTTTGAGCTTACTAGCGCTTATGCCACGATCGCAAATGGAGGCGAGTCAGTAATTCCTTACGTGATTTCTGAAATAAAAAATGGTGACGGAAAATCGCTCTACAAGCGCGAATCATCTGGTTTTGGAAGTGCGATTTCTTTTGAAGCTGAAGAAAATATAAAAAAAATTTTGCGCGAAGTTGTTGAAAGTGGAACCGGAAAAAATGCCAATATTGCAAAAAATATTTACGGTAAAACCGGAACCAGCCAAAACTTCCGAGATGCTTGGTTTGTTGGGTTCAGCGATGATTACGTTGTCGGAGTTTGGATCGGAAATGACGATAATTCCGCGACGGATAAAATTACCGGCGGATCATTGCCAGCGAGTTTATTTGCGGAAATTTTGGGGAAGATTTGAAGATGTGTTAGAACAATCCTCAATGTCATGCTGAGCTTGTCGAAGCATGATTCTGGGCAACTGTGCCACGAACCATACTTCGACAAGCTCAGCATGACATTGAATCGGATTAGTGCAGGATTTGATGTTGGTGGTTGGAAAATTAAAAAATCCTGAACTTGTTTCAGGATTCATCTCAACCTCAATTGACATTTAGAAGTCGATTTTTAGAGTGCCGCGCCTCTTTGTAAGTCTTGCTTGTGGGGGTCTGTAGCTCAGTTGGTTAGAGTGCGCGCCTGATAAGTGCGAGGTCGGTGGTTCAAGTCCACCCAGACCCACCACCCACAGTTTAATTTATAAATTGCTCACGAATAATTCTTTCTTCCAGCGAGTGATTTGGGTCGAAAAGAATTTTAAAAGATAGCGATCGATCTTCAAACACCTCAACTTCCTCAACATCCTTCACTTCATTTGAATCCGCCGTAGCACTCACCGGGCGCGATTTTGAATCGATAATTTTAAATTTAACTTTGCTATTTGCTGGCAAAAGAGCGCCGTGCCAATTCCTAGGGCGGAAAGGGCTGATCGGGGTTAGTGCCAAAATTTCTGATCCAAAAGGAATAATTGGGCCACCCGCTGAAAGGTTGTAAGCCGTGCTTCCAGCCGCTGTTGAAACCATCACTCCGTCAGCGGCAAGGCAATCAATTCTTTCTCGACCATTAACTTCAATTTTAATTTTTGCAGCTTGGCTTGACTGGCGCAGAAGCGCGACTTCATTGATCGCGATGTGGTTATGTTTTTTGCCGCTGCTGTCAATTGCACTCATTCGTAACGGATGAATCGCGGATTCCTCAGCTTTTTCAATCGCATCCAACAAATTTTTTTCGTGAAAAGAATTCATTAAAAATCCCACCGTGCCGCAATTTATGCCATAGATCGGCAGTGGATTTGATTCGAATTCATGCAGCAAATGAAGCATCAATCCATCTCCGCCAATCGCGATGATTAAATCGGATTCGTGATTTTTAACCCCATCAGCAAAACCATATTGCTTGAGCAAAGAATTTTTTCTCTCCAAAGCAGCCGAATTATTTTTTGCTGCGATGACTGAAATTTTTTTGTAATTCATAATTTTTTTTGTAATTCGTAAAGCGTGATTGCTGCCGCCACTGAGGCATTCAGGCTCTCAACCTCTCCATTGATTTCAATTTTGGCAAGAAGATCGCAGTTCTTTTTTACTAAATCGCGCATGCCACTTCCTTCTGAACCAATGACCAAAGCGATGTTTTTGTAATCCTTAATTTCGGTGATTGAAGTTTTTGCTTCTGCCGCAAGACCGATGCACCAATAGCCAATTTTTTTTAACTTTTCCATCAAGTTGCTGAAATTCGTGACGATGATCAGATCAACGAGGTCAATGGTTCCCGCCGATGCTTTTACGATTGTGGCATTTTCTTTCGGAGAATTATGCTCGCAAAAAATTATTTTTTTTACGCCAAAAGCTGAAGCGCTGCGAATTATTGCGCCGACATTGTGAGGATCGGAAATTTGATCGAGCAAGAGCAGGGTAGGGAGTTGTTGGCCATCAAGTTTTTGTAACTCGTCTAAAAGTTCGTTTTGAGTTTTGGTTGGAAGCCTTGAGCAGTGAGCTGCGATTCCTTGATGAATTTGATTTTTACCAACTAGTGACTCGATTTTTTCATTGTCGACCAGCTTGATCAGTGGTTTGAAACTGAGGAGGGAGTTGTCTTGCAGAAATTTTTCTAGCTCGAGAATTGTGTTTTTAGTGGCTAGAATTTCAAAAATTTTTCGGCGCTTCTTTTGTAAAATAGTGAAGATCGGATGCTTGCCACAGAGCCACAATTCTTGTTCGGAATTATGGCTTCTTTTTTTATTGTTTGCTTGGCGATTCTGCTGCTTTTGCATCAGGTTGATTTTCTTGTTTCTCATCTTTTTTCTCTTCAACTTTTTGTTCGGAAGATTCTATTGAAACTTCCGGCGCTTGCACTGCTGGTGCTGGTTCAGCAGGTGTTGGTTTTGCTTCAACTTCCTTGAGCTGAATTAAAATTTGAACCTTCGCATCCTTGGTAATTTTGGCGTTAATTTCGTTTAATTTATCCTGAACGATTTGGTCGCGGATATTGTCTTTTACTGACTCGAAAGGCAGAGGTTTTGCATCGCGAATATCCGCAATTTTTACCAAATGCCAGCCGAATTTAGTTTGGATCGGAGCTGAAATTTCATCTTTTTTTAGATTCGCAATCGCATCAGAAATTTCTTTGATCATGTTATCTT
>CAINKA010000083.1 GCA_903849835.1 uncultured Alphaproteobacteria bacterium | reverse complement strand
CTTCTCCCCAAAAACACTCTCAATACATGCAAAAATTTCCGCTGCTTTTAGTGCTTTTTCTTTTCGGCTGTCAATCTTTAACTAAAAAAATTGAGCCTCGATTAGAAGATCAAACATCCTCGCAAACACACGACCAGTTTGAATCGCGCAATCTCAGCACCATGAAAGCAAATGAGAAAAAAATCCAAGTTGCACTGTTTTTGCCATTCTCCGGAAAAAATAAGGAATTGGGTTTGCACCTTTTCAATGCTGCAACCATGTCACTTTTTGAAAATGACTTGGGGCACAATATCGAACTGGTTTTGATCGATAGCAAAGAAACTCCCGACGAAGTTTTAAAAGCGTTCAAAGAAGTTGTGGAACGCAAAATCAAAATCGTCATCGGACCAATATTCAGCAGCTCGATCGAGGCAATCGAAAAAGATGCGAAGCGCAATAAAATCACCGTAATTTCACTTTCAAATAACCAACAATTAATTGGAAAAGCTGACAATGATGGCGGAATTTTTTTAGCAGGAATGTTGCCCGAAACTCAGATCGACAAGATCGTGAATTACTCGATGGATAAAGGAAAATTCAATTTCGCAATCATCGCTCCGAGCAATCAATACGGCACTACAACCACTGCGATCTTCAAAAAAATTGTGAAAACTCGCGATGGAAATTTCATCACCTCAGAATTTTATGAACCAAATGCAAAAAATTTGGATCGCGTCGTGGAGCATGTCATAAACTCTTTCACCGTGCCGTCTCGCTTCACTGAAGGTAGAAATAAATTAAAAAAAGATGCGGTGTTGAGCGAGTCCGATCGCATTTATCCCGAAGTAATTTTTATCCCAGAATCAGGAAAAATTTTAGCAAAAATTGTCGCTACGATCAAAAAATTGAACAAGGATGAGCGTGACTTCCAGCTAATCGGCACTAGCCAGTGGGACGATATTTCAACCCTGAATAATCCCGATCTAATCGGCGGATGGTTTGCTGCACCAGAAAATGAAAAATTCCGCAATTTCGAAAAAGCCTATTACCAAACCTACGTAAAATTTCCGCCGAGAATTTCTTCGATTGTTTATGACGCGGTCGCTGCTGTCGCAGAATTAGCAGATCGCAAAAAAGGCCAAACGCCTGAAATCATTGACTTCACAAGCTACAGCAATCCACCAAAAAACGGATTCGAAGGAATCGACGGAGCCTTCAGATTCCTCCCCAATGGTTTCGTCCAAAGAAATTTAGCAATCCTCCAAACCGGCAACGGGCGTTTTGAAACGCTTGAGAGACCGGTGGAGCAATTTTTGAAATATTAGGAAATGAGTAGGCCTCGCTTAAAATATAAAATGGCGGACATAGTACAAGCCGCTAAAGATCTAGCTTCTTCCGCAGACATCACTGGCGATGAAAAAAAAGTTTGGTCTTATCTCCAAAACTACTTGGCAACAACGCTTGGTGATGAGGTGGCTAGCCTTGAAAATGAAAATGGTTTAAAAAAATTAAGTGCTGTAGCTATCATCACAGAGGAGATGAGAGCAGATGCTGCCAAAAAAGAAGTTTCAATCGAGGAGCGTGGTCAAGCACCAACCGTAACCGGCAAGACGGCAACAGATCTAGAGATGGGAAGATCTCAAAGAACAGCTCGCGAACAAGTATTTCTCATCACTTTCAGCTTAATTTCCGGCACAGAAACCTCCTTGAGTATGAAGGATTGGCTTAGAGCATCTTATCTCGCCAGTAAAATTGAATTCGCGGCAGATCTCAGCACTGAAGGACGCGTTACTCCAAGAATAGCAGCATTAGAACAAGCCTTAAAAGCAGAGGAAAATCCGATGAAAACTTTTGCGGAAACGCGAGAATTTATCGCCACGCAAACTGCCGACATGCTAGAAAAACTTTCCGTGGCAGAAAGCATCGTACCGAGAGAATTGTTGGGCGGCATAGAACAAACTTTGACCAGTGTTGGAAAAAGTGCTGAAGCCTTATCTTCAATGGAAGATGCGCCTCGCTTAACAGAACTCTGTAACGCTTTGGTTAAGATTAGCTATGCCGTAAAAGAATCTGCTCAGTTAAAACTTCCTCACACATCCAAAGAAATAATAGCAAAAACATTACCTAAAATTATCGAATCTTTAGCAACCGCTCGCGAAATTGTTGGACTGCCGAAGTCCGAGATAACGGCAGAAGAAATTACTGAGATTGCAAACGAACCATTAAAAAAAGATCCCTTACTCTCTGCTAGCACACCATCGCCACAACCCGACAATGGTGTTATGGGATTTTTAAAAAAAATGTTAACGTCTGTAGCCTCTTTTTTTAAAAAAATATTACCCAACATTTTTTCAAAAAATTCAGACAAAGAAACTGCTCTAGCACGATCGCCAGATAGCGTAAACATGCCTGCTACACAAACTAAAAATCCAGAATTAGAAAAGGCGCATCAAGAAAAAATAGAAGAAATAGTTATATTGCTGCAAGCAGCTGGAGCCACTATCGACAAGGCTTCAACGCAAGAATTTTCACCACAACCCCCAAGAGTAAGGACGACTTCCGTTGATAGCGCTACTGACGCAGCAAGTGTTGTTGAGGCGATAGAAGCAGTTCCGGTTTCAGTCGAAAGTTTGACAGCTGCACAATCCGATACTGCCTACGGAAGAGAGGGCGTTCAGCCTGGTTTCGTCGCAAAAATGGTAAGAGCAAAACAGAGTAAAGACTGTCCGGCAAGATAGGATTAACCCTGATTCTCCAACCCCCACTTCGCCCTCGGTTTAAAATCCAGCCCATCTTTCATCCCAAGCCTCAACCTTTCCAAGCCAGTCCAAGCAACCATCGCGGCGTTGTCGGTGCAAAGTGAAATTGGTGGGGCGATTAGTTCCAAAATTTTTTTCTGCGCCCAAATTTTTAGATGAGAAAAAATGTAGCGATTGGCGGCAACGCCTCCGGCAATAACGATGTTTCGTAATGGCAGTTGACCGCGGGCTGACACGAGGCCAGCCCCTACGAATTTATCGTTTTGTAGGGGCGACCCTTGTGGTCGCCCGCAGACGGTCACAAGACCCCCCAAAACATTCTCCAACCGATTCACAATAATCTCGCAAACCACGCGCTGAAAGGATGCGCAGATATCCGCCTTATCTTTCTCATTCACTTTTTTTGGCGAAGTTAGGTGCGAAAAATTTTCGCCGATTAATTTTTCAATCTCACGACGCACCGCTGTTTTCAAGCCTGAAAAAGAAAAATCGCACAGATGATTTTTGTTTAAATTGTCGATCAACGGGCGCGAAAATTTGAAGCGATTTTCATCGCCCTGCACTGCTAATTTTTCAACCGATGGCCCTCCCGGATAAGGCAAATCAAGCATCTGCGCAAGTTTGTCGAAAGCTTCGCCAAGCGCATCATCGATCGTTTCACCGAGCTTTTCGTAATCACCAACTCCGCGTGCAAATAAAATTTGGCAATGACCACCGGAGATTAACAAAAGCAAAAAAGGGAATTCCAAATCGCTTGTAAGCCGCGCCGTTAAAGCGTGTGCCTCCAAATGATTCACTGCGATGAAAGGTTTTTTGTAAATCGAAGCTAAAGTTTTTGCCGCCATCATTCCGACAATTACGCCGCCAATTAATCCCGGTCCCGACGTTGCTGCGAAGCCATCAATCTCCTCAAATTTTAAATTTGCTTCTTGCATCGCTTGCAAAATCAACTGATCCAAAACCTCGATATGACCGCGAGCAGCAAGCTCTGGTACCACACCACCAAATTTTTTATGCAGCTCAATTTGTGAATTTAAAACATTGGCAAGAATATTCTTTTCATCATCAATAATCGCGACAGCGGTTTCATCGCAGGAAGTTTCAATGCCGAGAATTTTCATTTATATTTTGAATAAATCTGAGTGGGAGCCGGTTCTTTCGAGGATTAATTCTGCTGCGGAATTTTTGTAAATCAGTAACCAATCTGGCTCG
>CAINKA010000082.1 GCA_903849835.1 uncultured Alphaproteobacteria bacterium | reverse complement strand
GGGCATAAAAAAGGGCGGACACATGGGTCCGCCCCTACGAAGAATTTTGTAAATCAAAAAAATTATTTTTTAGCGGCTGGCTTTTTTTCGTCAGCTTTGCCTGCTGCTGCACCAGCTTTTCCCGCGGCTGGAGTTGCGCCAGCTGCTGGAGTCGCACCTGCGGCTGGAGTTGCGCCAGCTGCATCAGTTGGAGCTGCGGCTGCTGCGGTTTCTTCTTCAGATTTGCCGCGACCAATCACACTCGCGATTAAAAAATTTCCTTTCTTGGCCAATTTTATTCCGGCTGGAAGAGTCAGATTTGTAGCTCTGATTTTATTACCGACATGCAGCGTTCCAACATCAACTTCAATTTTTTCTGGAATTGCTTTTTCGCTTTCGCATAGCACTTCAACCTTACGTAGCACGATGTGGAGGAAGCCACCTTTTTTCAAACCGGGAGATTTTTCTTGATTGATGAAAGCCAATTTTGGCTTGGCGCGAACTGCTTTATTTTCTTCACAAGTTAAAAAATCAACATGCACTGGGCGATCAGAAACTGGATCTAGCTCAACTTTGTGAGCAATAACTTTAAGTTTTTTTCCACCAAGTTCTAGCTCAACGACTGAAGTTAAAGCGATGCCTTTGAAATATTCATGCTCGAATTCTCTAACATCCAAACTCAAATTTACGTTGCCATTTGCGGAGTAAATTACGGCTGGAATGCGGCCTTCTCTCTTGATTTTTCTAGCTGCAGACGTGCCAAGTTTTTCTCTTTTTTCTGCTTTTAAAACGACAGACATGGAAGTCTCCTTAAGTTGATTTTGATTAAATTTTTAGTGGAAAAAGTTGTGACAACATCAGCGCACCCTCTCTAAAAAGAGCGCGGCAACCTATTTACGAAAGAAAAAAGATCAAGCGGATTTTAGTAATTTTGCAGCCTTGATGACTTCCTCAACATGTCCGTTCACTTTTACAGAATGCCAAATTTGCGCAATTTTTCCGACTTTATCGATCAAGAAAGTGCAACGATCGATGCCAAAATATTTTTTTCCGAACATCGATTTTTGCTTGATGACGCCATATCTCTCGCAGGTTTCGCCGGTTTCATCCGCGAGCAAATTAAAAGCCAATCCATATTTTTCGATGAAGCTGCAATGGCTTTCAACATTGTCTTTTGAAACGCCGAGAATGATGCAATCTAGCTTTTCGAATTCTTTAATTTTTTTTGTAAAATCTTGCGCTTCGATGGTGCATCCCGGTGTGTCGTCTTTTGGATAAAAATATAAAACAACGTTTTTTCCCTTCAAATCATCGAGAGCAATTTCACCGCCTTCATCACTTTGCAAAGCGAATAATGGAGCGGCTTGGCCAATTTCTAATGTCATTATTTTTTTGCTGATTTTCTTTTTTTGACAGGCTTTTCAACTTCTACATTTCCGGATTTAACTTGCGAAATCACCTCGTTAAATTGCGACTGACTGCAAAGACCGAGAAGCACAACGTCGCGCGGCTTAATGTTTTTTACGTTCCAATGAGCGCGACTTCTGATGGAATCGATCATTTTATCCGTCGTTCCAACAAGCTTTTTGATTTGGCCATTGGTGATTTCTGGATAATATTTTAACAGGTAAGAAATGCCGTCCGGCTTGTCTTGGCGACGAGCGATTGGGGTATATTTTCCAGAACCTTTTTCGACAATTTTAATTTGGCTGGCCGCGCTTTTGTTTAATTCCATCACTGCGTCAGATTTTTTTTCGCATCTAGAAATTTCTTCGTGAGTCAATTGGCCAGAA
This sequence comes from uncultured Alphaproteobacteria bacterium, assembly GCA_903849835.1. Classification (GTDB taxonomy): domain Bacteria; phylum Pseudomonadota; class Alphaproteobacteria; order Rickettsiales; family UBA1997; genus UBA2645. The sequence continues at coordinate 5,220 of CAINKA010000082.1, read as the reverse complement.
AGAATTGGATTTTGTCCGATGATTCCAGAAGCAACATCACCATCAGCAATCCCTTGAACCTCTAGCTCATGCAGCCCGCAAAAATTTGCAATTTGTGTGAATGTCAGCGAAGTATTTTCAACAAGCCAAACAGCAGTTGCCTTACGCATTAGGGGTAATTCTTGTGTCATGTTTAGGAAAAAATATTGGAGGGGAAAAATGTCGCGGCACTTTAATCAATCGGTGAAATTAAAAGCAAGAATTTGGAGCCTATTTTATTCCCAGCCCGTAAACATCATGCAGAACTCTCACCGCCAATTCGCCATATTCTTTTGCGATCAAAACTGAAATTTTAATTTCAGAAGTCGAGATCAGTAAAATGTTAATTCCCTTCTCCGCCAAGGTTTTGAACATCGTGTAAGCGACTCCAGAATGACTGATCATTCCAACTCCAATCACAGAAATTTTTGCGATATTGTCGTCGATTTTAAGATCGGAATATTTCACCTCATCCTTGATGGAATCAATCGCTGCCTTAGCGCGCTCGAGTTCGTCTTTTCCAGTTGTGAAGGTGATGTCGATAAATTTTCCGTCGGCGCTGATATTTTGCACGATCATGTCGACATTGACTTCCTTCTCCGCAAGCGCGCCAAAAATTATCGCCGATAATCCTGGATGGTCAGGCATTTTTGCTAATGTAATTCTAACTTCGTTCTTGGCGTAGCTTATGCCTGTAATGACTCTGCGTTCCATAATTTCCTCGTTATTGTTAACCAAAATTGTCCCAGAATTTTCTGTCACTTCTTCGAAAGTTGAAAGAACTCGCACTCGCACATTGTGCGCCATGGCCATTGCAACCGAGCGTGTTTGTAGCACTTTCGATCCGCTGTAAGCCATCTCCAACATTTCTTCGTAAGTAACTTTTTTTAGCCTACGAGCTTTGTCCGTAAGGCGTGGATCGGTTGTGTAGACACCATCCACGTCGGTGTAAATGTCGCAGCAATCAGCTTTTACCGCCGCAGCAATCGCAACTGCTGAAGTGTCGGAACCGCCGCGTCCCAAGGTTGTAACTCGGCTCGATGCTTCGTGAATTCCTTGAAATCCGGCGACTATTGCAACGTCATTTTCTTCCAAAAATTTTAGCAAAAATTCTGAATCGATCGATTCGATTCGTGCTTTGCTGTGAACATCATCGGTTTTAATCGGAATCTGCCAACCCAAGAATGATCTGGCTTTGTAGCCAATCGATTGCAATTCCAAAGCGAGAAGTCCGCAAGTAATTTGCTCACCGGTCGCGACAATGGAATCATATTCCGCCAAAGATTCATCCGACATCAAAGACGAAACTTGATTCGCGTAATCCACGAGCTGATTGGTTACGCCCGACATTGCAGAAACCACGACGATAACTTTATTTTTTTTGTCGAGCTCAGCCTTAACTTTTTTCGCAACATTTTTTATGCGCGGAATATCGCCAACCGAGGTGCCGCCAAATTTCTGAACGATTAACATTTTTTTTGAATTTAAAACGAAGGGAGCAAGATTTTTTTCAAACGAAGAATTTTCTCAAGCAGAAAAGTAAGCCCCGAAACGTCTGAGACGTCTGAGACGTCTGAGACGTCTGAGACGTTTGAAACGTCTGAGACGTTTGACATATCAATCCCCAAATCTAAAAAGCCGCGACAATTTTTAAACTTTCTCAAAACCAACAATCCCCTTCACATGCAACTCTTCCGCAGGCTCGCCGGTAATTTATTTTTCAAAATTATTTTGGCTTTTGTCGCTTTGACCTTCGTTCTTTTTGGCGTTAGCGAATTTATTTTGGGTAGTCCGAATTCTTGGGTCGCGAAGATCGGCGGCACCACCGTTGGTCTCAACGCCTTTAACAGAGCCCTTCAATCTGATCGCGAAATGATTTTGGCTTCGAATAAAAGCGAAGAAGCCTTGAAATACTTGGAATCGAACCAGTTCCAATCTGAAGTTTTGGGACGCATCGTTAACAAAATCATGATCGAAAAACTGCGCGAAGATTTGGGAGTTTCAGCAAGTAAAAAATTAATTTTGGAAGCCGTTGCCAAAGATCAAAATTTCAAAAAAGATGGGAAATTCGATCACGAAATTTTTAAAAATTTTCTCACAAAAAATGGTCTTAACGAAGAAAAATACGTCAATGAAATTTCCAATGATGTAACCGCCACGATGATCCTTCAAACCATGTCAATGGTGTCTCCTCTCAATTACGCTTCGATTCTTGAAACAGAAAATTTTAAGCAAGAAAAACGCTTGGCAGATGTCGTTACGATCTCAGAAAAAAATGTCATTAACGTTGAAAAAATAAGCGACGAAGAATTGCAAAAATTTTTCGCGGAAAACAAAAAATCCTACGCCTTACCGGAGATGAGAAAAATTTCTTATCTGCATTTTTCAGCAAAAGATTTTTCTAAAGATTTGCAAATTTCTGATGCCGAAATCACGGCTGAGTATGAGAAAAATAAAGAAAATTTTATGCAGCCCGAAAGCAGAAATTTCTTGCACGCTTTATTCGATGACGAAACCACTGCAAAAAATTTCTTACAGAAATTTGATGAGGCTGAGAAAGCAGATAAATCAAAGGTCAACGCTGATTTTACAAAATTAGCAAAAGAACTTTTGAAGAAGGATTTGAAGACGATCACTCTGACAAAAATTACCCAAAAAGATTTAATCCCGGAGCTTGCTGAACCAACTTTTAAACTCGTAATTGGTCAACGCAGCGATGTGTTAAAAAGTCCGCTTGGATTTCATATTTTTTTACTCACGGAAACAAAATCAGCACATCCAATTTCTTTCGCAGAAGCAAAAGACAAAATTAAAAAAACAATGCTTCAGGGCAGAGAGGAGAAGGTTTTGCAAACAAAGGTTTCTGAGATTGATGACTTGCTTTTGACTTCAAATTCACTGACCGAAGTTGCAAAAAAATTTGGCTTAAGAGTCAGCTCTCCGGCATTAAAAATTAATAAAGCTGGACAAAATGGAGAAGGTCTTGATGTCACAGAAATCAAGGGTTTTGATGGTTTTACTGAAAATGCTTTTGCTCTAAAAAAAGATCAAACTTCTAAAGTTTTTCAAGCTAAAAATTCGGAAGGATTTTATGCGATAAAAATCGAAGAAATTGAACCGGCTCGCGAAAGAGATTTATCAGAAATTAAGTCGAGAGTTTTAGCTGATGCGATGAAGCAGCATAAAAATAATGCGCTGCAAATTCTCGCTAAAAAGATCGAGGAGGAGATAAAAGCTAACCCTTCCAGCGCCGCTCAAATAGCTACAAAACACAAGGTTAAGTTCGAAAAAAATCGTGAATTTCCACGAATTTATTACGTCAATTTTCAAGGCCAACAAATCCCTTACCAGAATAAATTTTTGGATGAATTATTCGAATTAAAAATCGGCGAAGCTTCGTCATTATTTCCCGGTGGAGAACAGGAATTAATCGTCGGAATCTTACGCGAAATCAAAAAACCTTCGATCGATTCGAATCAGTTTGAGCAAGCGAAGAAGCACTCCGGAGAAGAATTCAGAACTGAAATTATGCAGGAATATAATCAGTTTTTGCTGAAAAAAAATCCGGTAAAAGTTAACGAAAAAATTCTAGGAAAAAAATAGCAGGCAAAAGGAATGGGTTATAATTTCACAAAAAATCAATTCGATTCCGCGATAAAAAATTTCAGCGCAACAGTTTTATTTAAAAAAATTCCAACTGACATCATCACTCCCGTAACCGCTTGCCTCAAGGTTGAAAAGCATTTCCCCAAACATCATTTTTTATTCGAATCAGCAGAAAATGGAAATAATAAAGGTCGATTTTCTGTGCTGGGATTCATGCCCGATTTAGCGTGGAAATGTGACGGAAAAAAATCTTTCCTCAATTCTGATTTTGAAAAAAATCCACAAAATTTTTCTGAAGAAGTTGGAGATGTTTTTCAAAATTTGCGCGGCTTGATCAAGAAATCCAAAATCGATTGGAGTGGCTTGAATTATGGCGCAAATGCTCTTCCCGCAATGTGCAGCGGAATTTTTGGCTACATGAATTACGACATGGCTCGCCTGATGGAAAAAATTCCAGATCGCAATTTACCCGACGAAATAAAAATTCCCGACAGCATTTTTATTCGCCCACAAATCATCATCGTTTTCGACAATCTTTTTGACTGCGCTTTAATTTGCGCACCGGTTTTTCCCGATTCAAAAAATTCATCTTTTGAATCGGTAATTGAAAAGATTTCTACGGTTGAAAAAATTTTATCTCAACCTCTTGAAACCGCGCCAGTCAAAGCTAAAACTGATTTCAACTTTTCTTCAAATTACAGCGAAAAAGAATATTGCGCCGCGGTTGAGACTGCAAAAAAATTCATCACTGACGGCGATATTTTTCAAACTTTGCCTTCACAAAGATTCACTTCCGACTTCGACAAAAACTTGCCGGAATTTTCTTTTTATCGCGCTCTGCGTTCGGTAAACCCTTCGCCATTTTTATTTTATTTAAAAATGGATGACTTCGTTCTAACCGGCTCCAGTCCTGAGATCATGGTCTCTCTTAAAGAAAGAAAAGTTACGATTCGACCTCTCGCCGGCACACGAAAAAGAGGAAAAAATTCCGAGGAAGATAAAAAAATTGCTGACGAACTTTTGAATGATGAAAAAGAAATCGCAGAACATCTGATGTTGATAGACCTAGGCAGGCACGATGTCGGCCGCGTTGCAAAAGCTGGCTCGGTTGTGGTCACAGAAAAAATGACGATCGAAAATTATTCCCACGTCATGCATATTTCCTCCAATGTTGAAGGGATTTTAAAGGAAGGCCTCGATGCTCTCGACGCACTAATTTCAGGCTTCCCAGCTGGCACTGTCAGCGGCGCACCAAAAATCCGCGCCATGGAAATCATCGAAGAAATTGAAAAAATTAAGCGCAGTTTCTACGCCGGATGTGTTGGATATTTCGCCAGCAATGGTGACATGGAAACCTGCATCACTCTAAGGTCAGCGCTCATCAAAGACGGAAAAATTTATCTGCAATCCGGAGCCGGAGTGGTGTTTGATTCCGATCCAAAATCAGAATTTGATGAATGTGTGAACAAGGCTCAGGCATTGATTCGAGCTTGTGAGAGGGTTGTGGAGTTTGTTTGAAAGGGTACTCGCAGATGGAATAATGAGAGTGAAATAAAACCAATTCGATGTTATGCCGAGCCTGTCGAAGCATGATTC
>CAINKA010000081.1 GCA_903849835.1 uncultured Alphaproteobacteria bacterium | reverse complement strand
TTTCACGGCAAAAATTGTTTTGACGCCTCTTGTTTCTTTGGTGATTTCGATGTCTTCCGCGTCAGTGATTGCAGCCTTCCACGATAATTCATCATTGGCATTGCTGGCAAAAATTTTCTCGATTTTTGTCACCAAACTTTTCGCTTTGGTTTGATTGCCAATCCACGTTTTGTCGAAGGCTCCGGCTAGCGCGAGATTTTCGGCAATGTCAGTTGGAATGACGCGCGAAAGATTTTGGATGAGCTGCGAAAATTTTCCGAGCTTGGCGGTGAAGTCGTGTAAATCCGCACCAGCACGGTCTCCGGCCTTAGATTTCAAAACTGCACCATTGAGTGCATTGTCGATTACGTAGGTCTGAAGCGCTTGTTCATTTTTCAAATAAACTTCGCTCGAACCTTTTTTGACTTTGTAAAGCGGCGGTTGCGCGATGTAGAGGAAGCCGTGCTCAATCAGCTTTGGCATGTGACGGAAAAAGAAAGTGAGGAGCAAAGTTCGGATGTGCGAACCATCAACGTCGGCATCGGCCATGATGATGATTTTGTGGTAGCGAACTTTTGACGGATCGAAATCTTCGGCGCCGATGCCCGTGCCGAGCGCGGTGATCATGGTTCCGATTTCAACTGAAGAGAGCATTTTGTCGAAACGTGCGCGCTCAACGTTTAGAATTTTTCCGCGGATTGGGAGGATGGCTTGATATTTGCGATTGCGGCCAGACTTGGCTGAACCGCCTGCCGAGTTTCCTTCAACGATGAAAATTTCGCTGAGCGCTGGATCTTTTTCTTGGCAGTCAGCCAATTTTCCCGGCAAGTTTGAAACTTCGAGCGCTGATTTTCTGCGCGTTAATTCTCGTGCTTTGCGTGCCGCTTCACGTGCCTGCGCTGCTTCCACGCCTTTGCCGACGATGATGCGCGCATCAGCTGGACGTTCTTCAAACCACTGCGCGAGTTTGTCATTCACCCAAGATTCGACGTGAGTTCGAACTTCGCTCGAAACCAATTTATCTTTTGTTTGCGAAGAAAATTTTGGATCTGGAACTTTGACCGAAAGCACTGCTGTCAAGCCTTCGCGCACATCTTCGCCACTCAAAACAATTTTTTCTTTTTTAAAAAGTTTGTTGTCGGCTGCGTAATTGTTGATGGTGCGCGTTAGAGCCGAGCGCATTCCCGCAAGGTGAGTTCCCCCGTCGCGTTGGCGGATGTTGTTGGTGAAGCATAAAATATTTTCGTGGTAGCTGTCATTCCACTGCATCGAGAGCTCAAGGCTGATGCCGCTGACCTTATCAGCCGCAAGGAGATTAACGGTTGGGTGCAAAGCGTTTTTGCTTTTGTCGAGATATTTTACGTAAGCCTCGACGCCGCCTTGGTAGAACAGCACAACCTCTTTCGGCTCAGCTTCGCGCAAATCTTTCAAGAAAATTTTTACGCCGGAATTGAGGAAGGAAAGTTCACGCAAACGTTGTTCGAGCGTCGAGAAATTAAATTCCAAAACATTGGCGAAGGTTTGGGATGAAGGGTGGAAGGTGACTTGCGTGCCTTTTTTGCCATTGGCCTCGCCGATCATTTTTAGCGGAAACACGGCGTCGCCATGCTGGAAGCGCATGTTGTATTCTTTTCCGTCGCGCCAAATGTTGAGCTCAAGCCAATCAGAAAGCGCGTTGACGACAGATACGCCAACACCGTGCAAACCGCCGGAAACTTTGTAGGAATTTTGATCGAACTTTCCGCCGGCGTGAAGCTGCGTCATGATTACTTCGGCGGCAGAAACGCCTTCTTCTTTGTGGATGTCGACAGGAATTCCACGACCGTTATCTTTCACCGTTACAGAGCCGTCAGCATTGAGTGAGACGATGACTTCATCGCAATGCCCCGCGAGAGCTTCGTCGATGGCGTTGTCGACAACTTCGTAAACCATGTGATGCAAACCTGAGCCGTCGTCAGTATCGCCAATGTACATTCCTGGGCGCTTGCGCACGGCATCGAGGCCTTTCAAAACTTTAATTGAGTCAGAAGAATATTCGGCAGTGACCGTGTTTTCGATTGTATCTTCGGACAGGACTTCTTGTTTTTTACTGGACATTTTCTGAATTTTTTTGATTTGAATTTGGAGGAATGCGAACTGCTCTAAAAGCCCGATTTTAGCGGACTTGCGATGTGAAGAAAAATAGAAATCGAAAGTTAAAAAAGAAGGGAATTTTTACTGATTTTTTACAACGGCACAAAAAAATTTGATGTCGCACCAAAAATTCTTGAAGAATTATTTAAATGTCATGCTGAGCCTGTCGAAGCATGATTTTGGACATGGTTTGAATCATGCTTCGACGGCTCAGCATGACATCCGTGACGCGATAGACTGCGATAATTAAATTTTAAGAACCCAACTCAATCCCAATCTCCACGCCCTTCTCATCATCATCTGCGATAATTTCCTGTTCGTAACTTTTGATGTAACAGAGAGAATTTTTTTTGTCTTCGCAGTAATAAATTGTGCCTTGGAGCAAATAATTTTTTCCTGATTTTAGTTTAGGAAATTTCATTTCTTTTTTCTTCACTGATTGCCAATCAAAACTTTCGATCATCACCGCTTCACGATCTTTTTCCATCGATAAAAGATTGATGAAACTCGGACCCATTTCGTTGATCTTCCAACCTTTTTTTACATCGATTTTAACCAGAATTTCGGAATCGGATTTCACTTTTATCGGCGCAACTTTTTGTAGGTTTGGCAAATATTCCAAGAAGCCTTCCTTCGGCAATTTGAGCGGCGGCATGACGTCTAGCAATTCGGAATTTAAACTTCCGCGACCAATTGTAAGAATGCGATTATTGTTGGAATCTGCGACGTAAAAACGATCGAGCACCGCAACGATTCCATCCGGCTCGTCAAACTCTGTTGCACTTGCGGATCCAACTCCATCGCCTCTTTTTTTTGCGCCAATTAAATCACGAATTTGTCCGGAAGAAAAATCATATTTTCGGATTGTGTGATTGAAGCTGTCGGAAATGTAAGCTCCGGTATCGTCAACGATGAGACCAAGCGGGTGTTGCATTAAAGCCTTGTCTCTTCCACCATTTTCGTGACCGAATTTAAACAAATCTTTTCCGATTAATGTTTTTACATTTCCATTTTCATCGAGAGATCGCAGCGAAGAACTTTCGGAATCGATGAAATAAAGTTTATGTCCGTAAGCAGACATGTCTTCGGTTTGCGCCAAGGAATTTTCTGGATATTTTCCATCGTTAATTCCTTCCGAACCATTGCCCGCTAGAATAGAAATTTTTTGGCTTTTGAGATTGTAGGATAAAATTTGATGCGTGCCCGAATTAGCAATGGCAATGGTTTCTTTGTTTGGAAAAAATTCGATGTCGGTTGGAGATGCGAGTTCGAGATCTTTCGCTTCGGAAAATTCGCCGTTATTTTCGACCACCTCACCTCTTTGGCCAGAGCCAATCAGAGTTGTGACTTTGCCTTCTTTAAAATCGATTACGCGCAATGCGTGATTGCCCTTGTCTGCGACGTAAAGTTTTTCTGCAAAATAGAGCAAACCTTGCGGCGAGCTGAATGAGGCGGCATCGAAACTTCCATCTTCAAAACCTTCTTTTCCGGAACCGATTTTTAAAATGACGTCTCCCATCAATGAAGTCGCGATGATGTTGTGTTGACCGCTGTTGGAAATAAAAATTGCTGGGATGTGACGCGACTTGTAGGAAAAATTATGCGCATATTCCAGCTTGGTTGGAAAACTTAAAACATTTCCGATTATGTCATGCTTCTCAAGCCTTATTGGCAAAGCATCGCGATTGATTTGATATTTGTATTTTTTGATTAATTTTTTGATGTCTTTTTTAACTCTCAAAAGTTCATTTTCGCCGGAATAAATTTTTTCAACATTGCCGCGCGGATTTATTAGAACGAAACTTGGCCAAGCTTTTATTTCAAAATTATTCCAAATTTTTAACTGCGAGTCATTGATGACGGGATGAGTGATGTCGTGCTTCAACACCGCTTTTTTAATTGCGCGCGGATCTTTTTCATTGTCGAATTTTCCCGAGTGAACGCCGATTACAGTGAGCTTGCTGCCAAATTGTTGCTCCATTTTTTTTATTTCGGGCAAGGCTTGAATGCAGTTGACGCAAGCGTAAGTCCAAAAATCTAGCAGAATGATGCGGCCTTTGAGATCAGATGCTTCTAGCGGTCGCGACAAGTTGAGCCACTGATTATTTTCTTCGGTGATGATTTTATTTACGTCAGAAATGCGGTAAGTTGTGTTAAAAAAAACGTAGGAAAAAAATGAGTAGATACTCCAGAAAATTATGAGAGATGCGCTGATTAGGAGGAGGAGGGATTTGTCTTTGTGGCTGAGTTTCTTCATGTTTTGTTGCTTTGTGGCGGGCGGACATATGGGTCGCCCATGCAATGTTTTGTTAGGTTGCAGCGGGCGGACGCGTGGGTCCGCCCCTACAATGCGCAGATAAAATGCGCAAACTGGCTAGAAGAATTCTCCTCTTCTGGCTTTTTTCTTTCTGGCGATGCTTTCTTCCCTTCTTCTTTTTACTTTTTCAGAAGGTTTTTCATGGGCTTTTCTTCTTCTTGCTTCTTTGACCAAACCCTCTTTTTGAGTTTTTTTTCTGAAAGCGCGAATAGCCATTTCTAGATTGCCTCTTCCGTGAACGGTGACATCCATTTTCGATTTACCTCCTTTGTGGTAAAAAAATTATTGCTGACGGGCGACCACAAGGATCTCCCCTACAAGCTAAACTCTAGGATCGATCCAAGAAATATTCCCGTCTTTGCGGTAATAAATCACGTTCAATCTTTTGTTCTGTTTGTTGGTAAAAACAAGCGCTGGAAGATTTGCTAGATCCATTTTCATTACCGCTTCACTCACGGAAAGCTCTTCAACTTCAGTAGTTTTTTCAGTGATGACTTTCAAAGATTCGTCAAGTTTTTCATCGACTTCCTCATTTTCCATTTCTTCGAAAACATTGTAAGCAACTGGTGGAAGCACGTATTTCATTGCGTCCAAAGCTTTGTAATTTGGTTCGACGGATTTTAATCCGCCGCCATGTCTGCGATAATTTTTAATTTTATTTTTGTAGCGACGAAGTTGCTTAACGGCTTTTTCTGATGCCTCGTTAAAACAACCATAGACGTCTCCTGCTTCAGCGTCAGACTTCACAACGATGCCGCCTTTCACGCCTTCATTCACCGTTAAAACAACACGAAATAAATTTCCGTCTTTCACGAAATGAGCTTCAGCATTCACTGCTTTTTCGAAATATTTTTTTACTGATTTCGATAAATTTTCTTCAACGTAAGATGTCAAGGACTGGCCAATATCCATGTTCGAGCCAATTACGCGTACTTGCATATTTTTTAAAAAATTAGTTTGAAATTTGGTTCATCACGAATTGCAAAATTCCGCCTTGCTTGAAATATTCAACTTCGTTGCTGGTATCGATGCCGCAGGTTAAAGTGACTTCTTGCCTAGAGCCATCGAGTTTCGTTATGATGCATGTGATGTCTTGTTTCGGTTTGATGCTAGGAGTGATTCCTAAAATATCAACTTTTTCGTCTCCCGTCAGACCAAGTGTTTTGCGGCTTTGACCCGCTTTAAAAATTAAAGGTAAAACTCCCATTCCGATTAAATTTGAACGATGAATTCTTTCGAAACTTTCGGCCACAACCGCTTTTACTCCGAGTAAAAATGTGCCCTTTGCAGCCCAGTCGCGAGAAGATCCGGTGCCATATTCTTTTCCTGAAAAAATCACCAAAGAAATATTTTTTTCCTTGAAGGACATCGCGGCATCGTAAATCGAAACCACTTCGCCTTTATCATTTTTTGTGAATCCGCCTTCTTTTGCTCCGCCTAACATTTCGTTTTTGATGCGAATATTTGCGAATGTTCCGCGCATCATCGCCTCATGATTTCCGCGCCTTGCGCCGTAAGAATTAAAATCTTTTTTCTCAACTCCTTTGCCGTTTAAATAAATCGCTGCAGGCGAAGTTGCAGAAATATTTCCTGCGGGAGAAATGTGATCTGTCGTGATTGAATCACCGAACAGCGCCAAGATTCTAGCGTCTTTTACTTCAACGGCATTGGCACGATTCAGATCGTCAAAAAAGTTCGGCAAGCGAATGTAGGTGCTGTTTGGATTCCAAGTGTAAGTGTCAGATTTTTCGACTTGGATTTTTTGCCAAGCCGCGTCACCGCTGAATAAATCGGAATATTTTTTTGCAAAAACTTCGCGCGTAATGTGAGCGCTAATCACGGCGTCAATTTCTGATTTTGTTGGCCAAAGATCTTTCAAGAAAATCTTTTTGCCGGAAATATCTGTCGCGATTGGATCGGTTGCGAGGTTGATCTTCAAGGTTCCAGCCAATGCGTAAGCAACAACAAGTGGCGGAGAAGCAAGATAATTTGCCTTCACCAAAGGATGCACGCGCCCTTCAAAATTGCGGTTTCCAGAGATTACAGAACCAACCACAAGATTTTTTGATTTGATGGTTTCTTCGATTTGCGGATGAAGTGGGCCAGAATTTCCGATGCAGGTTGTGCAACCATACCCGACAATGTTGAAACCAAGAGCATCGAGATGTTTTTGCAATCCGGAATTGGCCAAATATTCGCTGACAACTTGCGATCCCGGAGCAATCGAAGTTTTGACGTGACCATTAACTTTCAAACCATGCTCCACCGCTTTTTTTGCAAGCAAGCCTGCGGCGATTAGAACCGACGGGTTAGAAGTGTTGGTGCAGGAAGTGATCGCGGCGATTACGACATCTCCGTCGCCCAAATCTGTGTTTAATTCTGGAATCAAATATTTTCCTTGATGAACGGAATTTAGCTCTTTTTGCAAGCCTTCGAATGATGCATTTACATCGCCTAAAACAACGCGATCTTGCGGTCTTTTTGGACCAGCCAAACTTGGCACGATGGTTGAAATATCAAGCTCGAGCACATCTCCAAATTCAGGTTCAACATCGTGATTTTGCAAAAACATTTCCTGAGCTTTGGAATAAGCTTCGACCAATTTGACTGTTTCTTCTTCGCGCGCAGTGAGGTGTAAATAATCCAAAGTTGTTTGATCGATCGGAAAAATTCCGCAAGTTGCACCATATTCCGGAGCCATGTTGGCAATGGTTGCGCGATCTGCGAGCGAAAGAGATGGAAGCGCTGGACCAAAAAATTCGACGAATTTTCCGACCACGCCTTTTTTGCGCAAAATTTGCGTGATGGTTAGAACCAGATCGGTCGCGGTAATTCCTTCCTGCATTTTTCCGATCAATTTAAATCCGATCACTTCCGGAATTAGCATTGAAATCGGCTGTCCGAGCATTGCCGCTTCAGCTTCGATTCCACCAACTCCCCAACCCAAAACTGAAAGACCGTTGATCATCGTGGTGTGACTGTCGGTTCCGACAACGGTGTCGAAATAAACGAGATCGCCTTTATTCCAAACAACTCGCGCTAAATTTTCTAAATTTACTTGATGGCAAATTCCCGTTCCCGGTGGCACTGCACGAAAATTATCAAAAGATTTTTGTGCCCATTTTAAAAATTCGTAACGCTCAAAATTTCTTTCGAATTCTAGATCGGTATTTTTTTGGAAAGCGGATTTCGATCCGTAGAAATCAACTTGCACTGAGTGATCGATTACGAGGTCAACTGGAACTAGCGGATTAATTTTCTTGGAATCTCCGCCGGTTTTTTTTACGGCATCACGCATCGCCGCTAAATCAACAACAGCAGGCACTCCGGTGAAATCTTGCATCAATACTCGAGCTGGAGAAAAAGCGATTTCAATTCTTTTTTTTGAATCTTTTACTGAATCAATGACTGCTAAAATATGAACTTCTGACACCACATCGCCATCAAAATTTCTGACTAAATTTTCGAGAAGAATTTTTAAACTGAATGGTAATTTTGAAATATCCCGCCCCACCTTCTTCGCCACATCTGGCAGTGAAAAAAATTCATAATTTTTTTTGCCAATTTTTAGCGAAGATTTACCGATGAAGTCAGTCATGATTTAAGCATTTGAGGTTGCGTGAACTAACCAGTTTGGGTCAGAGGACGAAAGATTTTTTTTGAATGTCCACACATCTGCTATTTCGCTAATTTCATCTTTTCTACCTTCGACTATCTGAGCGTCTTTGTTGGTGATGTAGTTGATTTGTTTTGAAACAAATTTCACCGCGATTGACGCGATATTTTCGTGAATCAAAGCGGAAATTATTTCAGCTTTTTCAATTGAAATTAAATTTGTGACCAGAGTTTGTTCGAGAGATTTTCTGTTATTAACCGCAGTCTCAAAACCCTGATAAATTTTTTCTGAGAGTAAAAATTTTAAAGTTGCTAGATCAGCGCCAGAAAAGGCTTTGAGGATCATTTCAAAAGATGATTTTGCGCCATTTACAAAAAATTCTGCGCTGATTTTGCAGGATTGTAAAATGCTGGAGAGGTTTTGTTTTCCGACTTCGTCGAGTGATGAAAATAATTTTTCTTCTGCTTTATTTTTTGCTTCATCAGTTGAGCTGGCGCCGACTATTTTTTGCTGCTGCGATAAAATTTGTTTTTGAATTTCCGAAAGTTCTTCGCGTTTTTTTACGATTTTAATTTTGATCTGATTTTTTTCCTCATCATCGATTTTTCCAAGCTGTTTGCTGAGCCGGAAGAAAATGTAAAATGCGATTGCGGCGAAGAAGATGATATCCATGAGAAAAATTTTCTGTGAAAATTTTTAGTCGTAAGTCGTCAGTCGTAAGTCGTAAGTCAATCCCGAATTCGGAGTGACTTATGACTGACGACTGACGACTTGCGACTAATTTTGGGGCAAGCGACGGGAATCGAACCCGCGACCCTCAGAACCACAATCTGATGCTCTAACCAACTGAGCTACGCCTGCCATAAAAAATGCCTTCCAAACTTGCAGGAAGGCCGATCAAAACTAAGTTCGAGTCTCGCTTTGTCAAGCTCACTAGAAGCAATGTTATTCATTATTCTTGAGCAAGAATTTCCTTCTCAGATCTTTCAACCTCAGACTCAAATCTTTTTAAATCTTTTTCCAAATGAGAAACTTCACTTTCGAGCATTGCAATTTTAGCCACATCTTCTGGAGCACCTTTTTTCTTTAATTCTGCGAGTTCATGTTCTTTTAATTTTTTGTTCAACCCGGTAATTTTTGCTAAACTTTCCGCCTGTTGTTTTCCTGCACTCAAGGCATCTTTGATTTTCAAATCTACGCTTTTTTTAGCATTTTGACCACCAAGCAATATGCTTCCCGCTTTTAGCCCAATATCAGGACCTTCGGTCAATAAAACCTTCATTGCTGAAGCTCCAAATTCGACTTTGAAATCAGTGGCAAATAGTGCACCAGATTGCTGCGGCACAAGATTTTGATCCGCCATTTCCTTTTTTGCATCTTCTCGCGCTTTCGCAGCTTGCTCTGGAGTAGTTGCGGGATCTTTTAGTTTTTCATCCAATTTTTCCTCAATTTTAGCAATTTTATCAGCAATACCTTTCTGCGCGACCTCCGCGATTACTGCGACGAAGCTTTCTTTAACTGCCTTACCATAAACTTCCGCCTTCAAACCTTCTTCACGAAGCCCTCTCTTCATAGAATCCAAATTCGCTCCTAGCCTTTCACAAACGTAATCAAGTCTCGCCGCTCTTTCAAAAAGAGTTGGATCACCTTCTTTCACGCCATTCTTCACGGCATTAACAAATTCAGCTGCTGTTTTTGCTACGGTCCTTTGTCTATCAGCCTTGATATCTTCTGGAGTCATTCTGACATTGCGTCCACCAAATGTAAATTTTTCAGTCTTGTCAATTGCATCGAGTGATTTTTTGAGATCCCTAGTTGCTTCAACCCTTATCTGCCTTTGCAAATAGGCTGCCTTCCTATCTTCTCTGGCCATTATTTTTGCTTTTTGCTTGTCACTTGCTCCAGAGAGATCTGGCTTTGTATCCTTCGCAAGATGTTTTAGAGCCGACCTTTTTGATTCATCTCTAGATCTCTGCCCAATCTCCGATGATTTCCCTTTACCTACTCCTGAAAAATTGAAGCGTTTATCGATCACGTTGATTGCGCTAAGTGGATTAAATTTCCCCCCCCCACTCCTGTAATTACTTTCGATTTCAGTTTTTCGTAAGAAATTTTCGCGCGCCATTTTTGGATTATTTTCCACATCACGCATGACATTGTGGTAACCCTTGCTAATCGCATTTCCAAGCCTTGAAGCCGCTCTTACAACTTTCCAACCACTGCTTTTCGAATCTTCTGTAGCTTGATGTCTTTTGATTTCTTGGGCCTGCAAATAATCCAAATATTTATTTTTTTCTTCCGGATTTTTAGAAAAAAGTTTTGCGGCTTGAGAAGTGCCCATTGATTCGTATGAACCTTCAAGCGCTTGTCTTTCAACTGCTCCCTTACCAAAACCTTTACCAAGACGTAGGTATGAAGATATATTCGAGGAATCCATTTTCTTCATGTAGAAAGCGGCCTTACCAGGATCTAGTCCCGATGCAGTTAATCTTTTTTCCATTTCTTTCTGCACGTTTCCCCCGATCTTCTCTCTCATCTCACTTTTGGTCAGAGGAATTTTTCCTGATGATCTTAATTTTTTCGCTTCTTGTTTTATCATCTCTTGCATCGGATCGCGAATCAATTTTTGGTCTAATCTTTTTAAAGTTGAAGAGAGGTTAACCCCTGCAAGAGCTAGCTTTCCCGGAGCATGACTTGAAATTTCTGGATTAGCTTTTCCGAATAACATTCCTTGATTCTGAATTGCTGCGATAGTTTTTTGCCTGATATGTTGGTCAGCTTTTTCTGGAGACATTCCTTGCGCTTTTGCTTCTTTAGAAAATTTATCGATCTGAGCATCGATGATGTTGTCACGCATTCTCGTACGCAAACCTCTAAACCCTACAGCTTCTCCAGCCTTATTCCACGCACCAGCAGCTCCAATCGCTCCCGCAGTTTTTCTTGCAGCCATTGTAGCACCCTGAAGTGCAACGGCACCACCGCGCGCTGCATAATCAAATCCTTCCGAAGCAATACTTCGCCCCAATTGCATAACTTGCGCCATAGCGCCACCAGACATCTTGGATTCACCGCTACCAGTAGCATCACCATCTTTATTTTCCACTCCATCAATCGTGATTAACGATCCAGAAACGTGTTGGGCCTTGTCAACAACAAGCTTCATGATGAATAGCAAACCAGCGATTATGGATGAAGACGCTATCCAATCCACAAAGTTACGACCACTTTCAGCCTTTAAAATTTTGACTGAAAATAGCTTCAAATTATACACTTGTGGACAGACTCTGAAAGACAAAAGAGTAGTAAAATGCTGATCGATTATGATGAGAAAATTGTAGAGGATGAGGAATAGAAATAGAATTTCCAAAGACCTCGAGCCAAGAAATGCTAACCAGTTTTTGAACATTTGCTGCGTATTTTTAAACATAACGAAGCAGATAAATACTGGCCCCAAGGATAGGGTAAAAATAATTTTGATGAGATTCACCAAATACATCGATGCCACGAAGAGCATCACATAAACATAAAATCCGATCATCGCATAAATCATCGGGATCAAAATAATTCCGTAATAATTTCCGAAAAATAAACCGAAAATTTTCTTCGCAGTATTTTCAGAAAGTAATTTTTTAATTGTCAGATCAACGTAGGAAAAGCGCGTAGCACTACTCAAGGCACTATCGCGATTCATCTGCGAAATTTTAAGCACAGAGGTTTCACCATTATCTTTTAAATCGATTGTAGAGGAATCCGACAAATCCATGATTCCCGCCACAGCGTAGTTCATGCCGTCTATAAAAAAATTAACGACGATGTCGTTATACATTTTCCAACTGCCGGCGCTGGTGAAGAAAATTATTAAACCAATTTTGACTATTCGGCTGTAAATTTCTTTCTTCGTTATTTCCGCAACGCCAAACAAAGTTGCTGCACCAAAAACTGCGATGTAAAGCGAGAGAGAAATTTGTAAGACCTTGATGAACACGGAATCTTGCACGATGGATTTATACATGAACCTGATGATGCCACCATCTCTTTCACCAGTTGCGGTATTGATTTTTCCTAGCAGAGATTCTTCAACCACCGTGACCATGGATTCTAGCAATCCAGTATCTCTAGCCGTGCCGACACCGCGCATGAACACCAAATTATATCTTCCGTAATTATCGCTGTAATAACTGTCCAAAATAATGAGTTTTACGACTTCGTTTGGACCGTGATATTGGATTGGACTAACACTGTCATCCTTCACAAAATTTCTTCCGTTAGCACTCGAAAAAGAATATCGCGATATATCTTTACCATTGGCATCAAGGCACTCTCCGTTTGAGTTGGTCACTACGTTGCAAACTTTATTGAACGAAAGTAAGTGATAAGCTCTCATCGGAACATCAGATCCATTATTGCCAAACAGCCCAATATAGGCGCCCATTCCGCGATCATATTTGCAAGAAGATTGCTGGTCAGCAATTTTAACATCTCTATTTTTAGTCAGGACATTTAGCGGGATGTGATTAACTCCACTCGCATCTAATGCGCTGCCATGTTCTGGATTATTTGTGCAAGTGCATGAGACTGGATTATTTTGATGCTCGTGGCTTGAGCAATTTAGAGGGACTACTTCTCCGGAAGGCTTAGTGAATGTTGCGCATTTGTTTCCATCTGGACATGTTTCTGCTTCTGGAATTTGCCCACTGTAGCAAATGCAGTTTGGAACCCCATCTTTTTTAGCACAAAAATTACATCTTGGAGTTACTCTTAATGTTGAATCAGACATTCCAGTGCCATTCCACGGGCTCCAAGCACCCGAAATTAAAATTATGAATGCTTCATTGTTAGATTTCAGACCAGTGTCGTGCCATTGAGCTGTCTGGCCGCCAGCTATATGTTCGTAGGTTCCTGAGACTCCATCTTTAACTGGATTAGCTTCTACAACAGAGGATTCAGTGTCATATTCATCCGCCTCAACGCATCCATCAACTTCACAAGAGGCAAGAAAAAGACTCAAGAAAATCAGAGAAAAAATCTGTGTTATTTTCTTGGTTAAATTCATTGGAAAAAAGGTGGATATTTTTGGTTTTGCGGATGTTTGTAGGAGCGACCCTTGTGGTCGCAGCTCTTTTGTAGGGGCGACCCTTGTGGTCGCCCGCGGGCTGGCACAAGACCAGCCCCTACAATCATTAACGCGTGTTGTTCAGCGGGTTGAGGAGTGGAGCGTATTCAACATACGCGACCGACGAAATCCGCTGAAGAACATGCGTCAGCGCTCAAAAGCCGACGAGCATTTGGTACCTGCGGCCGGACTTGAACCGGCAAGAGCGATAAAGCTCCACGGATTTTAAGTCCGTTATGTCTACCATTCCATCACGCAGGCGTGATCATTGTTCCCACTTGCGTGGTCGCTTCAAACTCATCACGCGGGCAGAAAATTTGAAGCGCGGCAAAGTAAAATTAGACCGACAATTTGCAATTAGAAAAAATTACAAAAATTCCGCTAAAATTTTCTCAAAATTTTTCAGCTCCACAGATTTTTTAATCACCGCTTCGCCAATTTTTTCCAACAAAATAAAAGTTAAATTCTGCCCTTCATTTTTTTTGTCTTTGAACAGATGGCTGATCAAATTTTTTTCATTCCAATTTTTACGAATTTTTTTTGGATCAATCGTGAAGCCAACGTTTTCTAGGTGTGACTTGATTCGTAAAAAATCATTTTCTGTAATCATGTTAAAATTTTGTGACATTTTTGCAGCCATCAACATTCCTAAAGCAACCGCTTCTCCATGCAAAATTTCGTCAGAATAATTGGTTTCGGTTTCAAAAATATGACCGAAAGTATGACCGAAATTTAGCAATGCGCGCTCGCCAGATTCAAGTTCGTCGCGACCAACAATTTCAGATTTTATTTCGCAAGAACGCGTGATTATTTTTTCTAGAATTTTTTCGTCACAGCTAAAAATTTTTTGATAATTTTCTTCCAGAAATTCGAAGAATTTTTCGTCACGAATAAAACCATATTTCACCACTTCGGCGTAGCCAGATCTGAGTTCGCGCTGTGATAAAGTTTTCAAAAAATTTAAATCACAAATCACTAATTGCGGTTGGTAAAAACTGCCAATTAAATTTTTTCCCGACTTGCTGTTAATCGCGGTTTTTCCTCCGACAGAGCTGTCAACCGCTGCCAACAAGGTTGTAGGCACTTGGATAAAATCAACTCCTCGCAACAAAATCGATGCAACAAAACCAGATAAATCACCAACCACACCACCGCCAAAAGCAATGATCAGCGACTTGCGATCAATTCCTTTTGCTAAAATCTTTTCACAAATTTTTTCCAAAGATTTAAAAGATTTCGCCTGCTCTCCAGATTTTATTTTAATAATTTCTGGCGTGAATTTTGTTTTTTTAAAAACCTTCTTGAAGCTTGATAGATGCAGTTTCGCAACATTTTCATCGGTGATGATAAAAATTTTGCTGTAATTTTTTTGCCCCAAAAATTCTGGCAAATATTCGACAGAATTTTTCGCGATTAAAATGTCGTAGCTTCTTTCGCCGAGCGAAACTGAGATTTTATTTTTCATTTAATTGCGCGATTTGTTTAACAATTTTTCTGATCAAAACATCGTGATTTTCGTCAGTCGTATCAAATTTTAAATCAGCTTCAGCATAGATTGGATAACGCTTCACGGCCAGCTCTTCCAAAACATTTCTTTTATTTTTTTGGTTTAAAAGCGGGCGAATATTTTTACTTCCAACGCGATAAATAATGGCGTCAATTGTGGCGCTGAGCCAAATTGTAATCGCTTTTTCTTTCAGAATTTTTCGCATCTCTTCGTCCATGAAGGCGCCACCACCAAGGGAAAGCACAATATTTTCATCACGCAAAACTATTTCTCTGATAGTTTTTTTTTCGATTTCACGAAAATATTTTTCACTATTTTGTGCAAAAATTTCTTTGATGGTTTTTTTTTCGCGATCTTCAATTTCCTGATCGCAATCGATAAAATAATATTTTAACTTTTCCGCTAACTTCGCGCCAATCGTGGTTTTGCCGACACCCATCAAGCCAATAATCGCAATTATTTTTTTCTTATCGGAATTATTTTTCATTCTTGAAAATTTGTTTGGCGAAACTAAATCACCGGTGCAAATTCACTTGCGGAGAAGTTTAAATCAAGTTTTCTCACTCATTTTTCTCAACCAATTTCTTAACCAACAATCGAGGTCTTAATGTCAGATTTTAACAACAAAACAGTGTCCTTCGCGTCAGCGGCATCAAGGTCAACAAGCTACGACGCCGGCCTTCGCGACTATATGGTGAAAGTTTACAACTTCATGGGAATCGCACTTGGAATCTCTGGAGCCGTGGCATTCCTAGTTGCAAGCTCTCCTGCTTTGATGCAATTATTTTTTGGAACTCCACTTGCTTGGGTCGTGATGCTTGCCCCTCTTGGCTTCGTCTTCTTTTTCAGCTACAAACTAAATTCAATTTCCGCAGAAAAAGCTAAAAATTATTTGTGGATTTATTCTGGATTGATGGGCCTTTCACTATCCACAATTTTGATAGTTTACACCGGCGCCAGCGTTGCTCGCGTCTTCTTCATCAGCGCTTCAACTTTTGGCGCGATGAGTCTCTACGGCTACTCAACTAAAAAAGATTTGAGTGGGCTCGGATCCTTTTTAATCATGGGTTTGATTGGCTTAATCATCGCATCTTTGGTGAATATTTTCTTGAAAAGTTCTGCGATGGAATTTGCTTTGTCAGTCATTGGAGTCTTTATCTTCATTGGCCTCACAGCCTATGACACACAAAGGATCAAACAAGCTTACTACCACTTCGCAGGAGACAGCGAAATGACGGGCAAAATGGCCGTCATGGGCGCTCTAAATCTTTACATGGACTTCATCAACCTCTTCCTGATGTTGCTTCGCTTCTTCGGAGATCGCAGAAATTAATCGATTCTAAATTTTGTCAGCAAATAAGAGCTGGAGCCACTCCAGCTCTTATTTTTTGCCTGTTGATTTTTCGAAACAGATTCGTAGCTTGCGCCCCCTTCCCCCGAAAAATTCCCATATTCCCTGGTAGCTCAGTGGTAGAGCAAGTGACTGTTAATCACTTGGTCGGAGGTTCGAATCCTTCCCAGGGAGCCATCTATATGGCTCACAACATCCAGCAAAGTCCAACAAAAAGCCTCCCGAAGCCTTCAAATAAGAATCTCTAGCCCAACACCGTCCAAAATCATCCGTTGACATCTTTGGGGTATATGGGGTATAAAAGGTGGTATAAATTATACCCCCGAAACAATATACCCCAACTCCATGCCTTTATCAGATATTAAAGTCAGAAACGCGAAACCAACCGATAAACAATTTAAGATAACTGATGGTGAGGGCATGTATTTGCTGGTTCATCCCAATGGCGGGAAATATTGGAGACTTAAATATAAGTTCGCTGGTAAAGAAAAAATCTT
Organism: uncultured Alphaproteobacteria bacterium; assembly: GCA_903849835.1. Classification (GTDB taxonomy): domain Bacteria; phylum Pseudomonadota; class Alphaproteobacteria; order Rickettsiales; family UBA1997; genus UBA2645. The sequence continues at coordinate 18,170 of CAINKA010000081.1, read as the reverse complement.
AGCACTTGGCACCTACCCCACCGTCTCTCTATTGGAAGCGAGAGACAAAAGATTCATAGCCAAAAAACAAATTGCTGAAGGAATTGACCCGTCGCAAGAAAAGCGCGAACAAAAACTTCAAAGAATTGTTAGTGCAGAAAACTCTTTTGAAAATATAGCTCGCGAATGGCATCAAAAAAATATTTCAAAATGGAAACCAAAGCATGCTCGCAATATTCTTAAAAGATTAGAAACAGATATTGTGCCGGTTATTGGCTTTCGCCCTATCAATCAAATCACTGCGCCAGAACTGCTTCTAACTATCCAAAAAATAGAAAAGCGTGGTGCGATAGATATCGCGCATCGCGCACTGCAAACTTCTGGTCAGATTTTTAGATTCGCAATTTCAAGTGGCAGAGCTACGCACGATATTTCAGCAGATTTAAGGGGTGCCTTAATACCAAAAACCACAACTCATCATGCCAAAATAGAAGAAGATGAGCTGCCAGAATTTCTCAAAAAATTAGAAAATTATGATGGTGAATATCAAACCAAAATGGCTTTCAAATTTTTGATCCTGACCTTCGTCAGAACAATTGAAGTTCGTGGCTCAAGATGGGAAGAAATTAACTTCGATAAGAAAGAGTGGCACATACCGCCTGGCAGAATGAAGATGAAAGAAAAGCATATCGTGCCTTTGTCAAAACAGGCTCTCGCCATTTTAAAAGAGATGCAAAAAATTAATGGCAATCATGAGTGTATATTTCCAAGCAAGCAAAGTCCTGGAAAAATTATGAGTGAGAATACTCTTCTTGGTGCAATTTATCGCATGGGTTATCATTCGAGAGTGACTGTACATGGATTCCGCTCGACAGCGAGCACAATATTAAATGAGAATGGTTTTAATAGAGATCATATTGAGCGCCAGCTTGCTCATGGCGAAAGAGATAAGGTAAGAGCGGCTTACAACCATGCGCAATATTTGCCTGAACGTAAAGTTATGATGCAGTGGTGGGCGGATTTTTTAGATAAAAAACTGAGAGGAAAATGATAATGACAAAGCTACCAAATCCGAACACCAAGGAATCAAAAATATCATCACTGGTTTTTGATAAATTTCCTCATCTGAGTTTTAGCAATAAGTACAATTCGAGCTATGATTTAAATGAATGTAATGCCCTTGATTACAAAGAGGAGACCAGAAAAGCAGAAGAATGTAAGGAGAAAATTTCCTCTTATTCTCCAAAAAAACTTGATGAGCTATATAACGAGTTAATCTCAAAAAGAAAAACAAAGCATGAAATAGAATTAGAGAAGATGGACTATGATTTATTTCATAATCCAGCTATGAATACGATTTGGGAACATTGGCATTTAGCTGATTATTGGACTGTCGATGAATGCGTAGCCCTTACGCTTGGCAAGGATCCAAGAATGACGAATTTAGCAAGAGTTCAGAATTATCTTGAATCACCCTTTGCACATAAATACTCGACCTTATTTGAGTTGGTCTCAAGATCGTTAAGAATAGGAACTCTACAACTAATACCCACTGGTGCAGGAGGAGTGATTCCTAAAATGACTGACAAAAAAATTATTCCCGCAGACTATGTAAAGTGGGCAATAGCAAAAAACATTTCATTGCCAAAAGAACTGCTGATAACTTTAGAAAAATCTCCTGATTACAAGACTCTTCTTGAGGATGCGCTAAAAAGAATTACAACTGCTGAGGAGAAAAATCTTAAACTAACGGAAGAAAACAAAAATCTCAAAGAAGAAGCAAAACGGAAAGAGGATCAAAGGGTTGTCACAACTTTGTATAAAATCTTGTGCGGCTTAGTACTAAAGCACTATAGAAAAAGTGAAACCAATAGAGTCTCGATGATCAAGAAAACCATCTCCACAGAGGCTGGCATTGATATGGATGAAAAGACGATCCGCTTACATGTAGAAAAATCCTTAGAAGAAGACCAATCCAAAAAAGAGTAATTACCGTTTTTGTTTTGGTAATTACCGTTTTTCTAATCCACTTCCCTCAAAGACCAAAAGATACATCGTAAGCTTTTGCCGTTCCTCGTTGAACAAATTTTGTTTAATTAAAACGGTAAAAAACATGCAACAAAAAAACTTACTTCCAGAAATCGGCTTCCTCAGAGTCAAAGAAATTTTAAAAATATTTCCAATCGGAAAATCAACTTGGTGGGATGGCGTCAAAGATGGTCGCTTTCCAAAGCCTGTAAAACTTGGAGAAAGAACAACAGCTTGGGCAATTGAAGACATCAAAACTCTTGTAGAGAGCTACAAAAATCAGAACGGAGGCAAAGATGCTTCCCTATAACAAAAAACCAGCAAGCTTGGAAGAGCAAGGCTTAGAAGAGCAAGGCTTAGAAGCTGACTTAGCCCTTAAAATGGGCTTCACCAGCATGGATGATTTTCGCAACTCAAATGCTGGTGGTGAATTAAGGCAAGTAAGCAGCAACGATTTGGCGGAGGTTGCAAAGTTTCAAACCGAGCTATTTTTACCAACTGAGCTGAAAGAGTTTGTGGATGATACTTCTAAAGGCCTTTCCGTACCTCCTGAATTCATCGCAATTCCGCTCATCACCGGCCTGTCTTCTTTAATAGCTGGCAAGGCGACAATCAAACCAAAATTAAAAGATGATTTTTGCGTCTTTGCCAATTTATGGGGCGGAGTAATCGGAAATCCCAGCTCAAGAAAATCTGACTCTTTAAAGCAGGCTTTGTTTTTCTTTTCACCACTAGAGATGAAAGCCCAAGAAGATTATGACAGCAAAAAAGCTCAGTACGAAAAAGAGTTGAGTAAATACAAAAACACCAAGCAGGCTTTGGAGGAGGAGTTTAAAAAACTGATAAAAAAAAGCGGCGCATCAACTACGCAAATTGAAGATAGGTTGTGCAGCCTTCAAGATCCTGAAAGAGTCTGCCTAGAAAGATTCATAATCAAAGATGGCACTACTCAAAAAATTACCGAAATTTTAAGAGACAACAAAAACTCTTCGATCCTTCTTGAGCGCGACGAACTTTCTGCGTTCTTTTCAAATTTAGATAAAAAAGAACATGAAGCTGACCGAGCCTATTTTCTTGAGATGTGGAACGGAAATTCAACCTTTAGAAGCGATACTATTGGCAGAGGTTCTGTACTTGCCAAAAACGCCTCAATTTCAATAGTTGGAACAACTCAACACGACAAGATCAAAACTTATTTAGAAAGAGCCGCAAACAGCCTTAACGACGGTTTATTGCAAAGGTTTCAGTTATTGGTTTACCCAGATCCAATTGACAGCTTTGAATACGTTGATGAAAAACCAAATGAAGAGGCTAGAAGTAAAATTTCTGCGATTGTTCGCTTTCTAAACAATAGTGATTTTTTTAGCTGCTCAAGTGGGTCAATCGAGAAAGATGGTAAAACCTACCCTTACTTTTCTTTTGATGATGAGGCGCAAAAAATTTATCAACGTTGGTATGTTGAGACCAGTAAGAAATCTTTAAAGCTTTACAAAGAGGGTAAAAACTTACTCTCGCAACATCTTGGTAAATATCACAAACTTTTACCAGCTTTGTGCCTGATTTTTTATCTCGTCAAGAATGATAAGAATCAAAGAGCGATTGATGCCGCGACTCTAGTAAAAGCAATTCTCTTCTGCGCTTATCTCGAAAGCCATGCGGGAAGAATTTATGGAATTTTAAGCGGCGAAGGCAGGCACAAAAGCAAAGCTTTGGAGTTGATTGAGAAGATAAGAAAAAAGTTTCAATCAGGAGAAAAACAAAACATCTTTTTTGGCGAATTTACCAAACGAGATTTGGGAAGAAAGTTTGGCTCATACAAAGATGATGATCTTGAGAGAATCATAAGTGTTTTAGTTGATCACAATCACCTCGTCGAAAGGCATACCGAAGCAGCATACCAACAGAAAGAGAAATACTCTTACAAGCTACACCAAGATTTGATTGAGAGGTGGTCAAATGAGAAATAATTCTTCTGACTTTTACCACCAAGCCAGCTCCGCGTCTGACATTCTTGACTTTCTTGCTGAAGTTAGTCGCGCCAAGCTCTCAGACAATATCAGTAACTTTGACAGTGTTGACATTGTGAAGTCTTTTTATGGTTTAAAGGATGAGCAAAAAGCTTTTAAAATGTCAGAGAGTGACGGAAGAAATAGCTATGATGAGGCTTTGAATTTAGTGACATCGTCAACAATGACAAGAATGTCAAACATTCCAGAAGAGTCTCAAAACCAGCAAGAATCTGATCTAGAAAAATACCAATATCTCTTCGACGAGAGAGCGGCAATTTTAGAATATGAAGCCTTGCCAATACATATGAATAGGACTCTTGCGGAAGATGAAGCCAATCAAGAAATCGCCACTCTTTACGCAAAAGAAAAACAAATTTCCGTTAATTCACAGCAAGTCACCGACTTTATTAATCAAATAATCACTTAATTTTATGGCAAAAAATAGCACAAAAACAAAAGAAATGTTTATTCAAAATGAAGATAAAAAACCACTTACAGATGAGATGGGGTATGTCTCTGGCAGATTTGATTTTAGCCTCAAGAAAACAAAAAATAATTCTCTTGGAATGACGATTGATAAAACCTCACCAAAGACTTTGGGGGATAAAATATCTCAAGAAATGTACCAAAGTTTAGGCACCACAAATAAAACTGTTTTTAACAACCTGTTATCTTGTGTTAGTAATCTTTATGGCGACGACTACACGGAAAATAATATAAATTACGTGGTCAGTCTCATCAAAGAGTTAAAGCCAAGAGATACTCTGGAGACAATGCTAATAACTCAGATGATTGCTGTGCATAATATGACGATGAGGTCGTTTTATAGAGCTGGTTTAAAGGATCAAACCAACTACGGAGTTGAAGAGAATATTAGCAGAGCCACCAAATTTAGCAGAACTTATTTAGCTCAAATGGATGCGCTAAAAAAATATCGCAGCAAGGGTGATCAGAAAATTACTGTTGAGCACATCAACATCAATGATGGCGGAAAAGCTTTCATTGGAACAGCTAATACTCAGATCAATAACAGCATAGAGGAGCTGATAAAAGGAGGGGTGGGGAAAAATGAAAAGTAGAAACATCACCCCATGCAAACAAAAATTTAACATCAAAGACGCTGAAAAGTGTGGAGCTAAAACTAGAGCCAAAAACTCCTGCAAATCACCGGCGATGAAAAATGGAAGATGTAGGATGCATGGCGGCAAGTCAACAGGGGCGAGAACTAATGACGGCATCAAAAAAATTAAGCAAACCAACTTAAGAAGTGGTCGCTATGTAAAAGAAAGAATCGAAAGAAGAAAGTTGGAGATGCGGTTTCTAAAAGATGCAAATCTTTTTTTACATAGTATTTAATGCTTAAGTCCCTTCCTAGACAGACTTTTTTTTATTAAACAAATCTCAAAATGAAATTAATACTCCCTACAGCTGGCTCTTGGCGCCGTTTTTTTGCTCGCATGTTTGATCTCTATTTCGAGATAATGTTGATAGGATTTTTTGCTGAAATGACTTTGGCAAAATACTCAACTTGGTACACTGGTCTGATAAATAATCCACATACTGACCGTATTCTAGGAATCGTTTTTATTCCATTTGCCCTAATCTTGGATGCCTTAATTTGTCATTTTTTTGGTAATAGTTTGGGTAAATATCTTTTGGGTATACATATAAAAAAACTCGGAAAGATCTCTTTGAAGGACTGGTTAAAACGCGCTTTTGGAGTATGGTGCTCCGGTTTTGCATTTGGTTTACCGCTCTTCTCATTGTGGACATTTAATAAGCAGCAGAAGTTAATAGATAAAGGGCAGAGAACTACTTATGACGAGCGCTATGGATTTCAGGTTTTTTCCGAAAAGCTATCTAGGTTTCAATTACTAAGAGCTCTTATCGCAGTGGCCGGTATCGTTCTAGTATTTTACATGGGATTCATCCAACAAGAGAGTAATACTAAAGCGCAAAAAATAGTAGGGTCGCCACCGTACACTTGGCAAAATCCAGTAACTAAAGCAGAAGCCTCAATTGATGCAGAATGGAAAAATGCTCCCGATAGTAATGAGCAAGGACAAAAGGTATACACATTTAGCGAAATAACCGACCATGCTTTTGTTGTCTTGGGTCTTGAAAGTGGAACTGTATCATTAAACACCTACGTTGATCTCTTTGGAAAGGCTAATGCCAAAAGTATGAGCTTTAGTGATGGCGGAAAGTATTCTGAAAAAGACGGAATTCAGTCTTGGGAATGCTATGGATCTATTACGGCTTCAGATGGATCACTTCTTCATATTGAGATCCGCAAGAATAATAATGATTTCTGGCGAGTAGTAACTGTTCAGGGAAAGCCATATGAATATACTTCCGTCAAAGTAGAGAAGTTAAAAAATAAACTTTGGTCAACAATAGTCATAAGTTCATCTTCGCAAGAAATTCAGACCGAAACTAAATAATTTTGAAAAATAACATGACAGATTTCAAAAGTATGGTTAACGATTTTTTCAATGAAAAACAAGAGAATGGAAGAACGAAGCTTTGGGAAGCTTTAAATAGCTCCTATCAGTTAGCTACGAATAGAAAATCAAAAGTACAACCAAAGGCCATTAAATTTTTCTTTAATGAGAAAAATAAAAATATTGCAGTTGAACAATTTTTAGATGAAGAAATAGAGGTTGGTAAATCGAGAAGAATTGCTCTGATAGAAGAAGAGGCTTGGATTCACACTAAACAAAAACCAAAAAAGTAAAAAACTAATCTAGGGGGTATAAATAGGGGTATATTGCTTTTTCATATCAGTTTTAATACAATGTTGGTATGGCTCTAGACCATCTAATGTCTATCCTTCCCAGGAGCCACAACAAAAAAGGCCGTCAGCGTAAGCTAGGCGGCCTTTTTTGTTATGGCTCCCCGGGAAGGTTGTCAGAGAGTCTCCGATGAGGTTCGACAATAAGCATAATTTTTCTTAGTGAAGCGTAGCTGAACTTAGAAAAATCTTGCGTTTGCAAGCGCGAATGCGCGCCATCCTTCCCAGAAAATTACTCACTTACGCAAAGCGTAAGTGCCCTATTTTTTTAGTTCTAACCCTCACCCCAAAATCCAGCTCTGTGCCTTCTCAATCTGATTATATTTAAAAATTTTCACCTCCGGATGAACTCGTCCGCGCGCAATTCTGGCGACGATTTTGGTAAAAAATCCTCCCATTCCCAATGCAGCTTTTTTAAATTTATGATGATTGTCACGAGCGAAATTTAAATATTCCGTGCGATTTTGAGCGCTAGACCAGTAAGGAAATTTTTTTGAATTAATAATCACCCCTCTAAGCTCGCCATGAGTTGCAAAATATGGCTCTATGATGCTTGAGATAGTCCCAAAATCATCACCAGAAAAAGGACTTTTTACGTCCAATAACAAAATGCCATTCTGCTCATCAAACTGGCAAAACAATTTATTTTGCGTGGTGATTTCTTTGAAAGTGAGTTCGATAATGTTGCTCTTGGTCATTTGAATTTCCTCGAAAAAATTAATTTTTTTACGCGATAACTTTTTAAAAATTATAAAAAATTTAATCAGCATTTTTAATCATGAAAAATTTTTTAATCACCGGCGGCGCCGGATTTATTGGCAGTCACTTTGTTTTAAAAATCTGCGAACTTGGCCAGCGCGCTGTAGTGCTCGACAAACTCACTTACGCGGCGGATTTAAAAAATCTTTCTGCCGTCGAAAGAAATTCCAATTTCAAATTGATTGAAGGCGACATTGCGGATCGCGAATTGGTTTTGAAAATTTTGCGCGAAGAAAAAATTGATTTTGTCGTAAATTTCGCCGCCGAATCTCACGTCGATAATTCGATCGCTGCGCCAGAAAATTTTATTCAGACCAACATTGTTGGAACCTTTAATCTGTTGAACTGCACGCTTGATTACTGGAAAAATTTAGACGCAGAAAAGAAATCTGAATTTCGTTTTTTACACATTTCAACTGACGAAGTTTACGGCTCACTTTCACTGACTGATCCAAAATTTACCGAAGAAAATCCTTACCGCCCAAACTCACCTTACTCCGCGTCCAAAGCCGCTTCCGACCATCTCGTACGCGCTTGGTTTGAAACTTACGGACTGCCAACAATCACCACAAATTGCTCGAATAATTTCGGCCCGCATCAACATCGCGAAAAATTTATTCCGACCGTGATTTCCTCCGCAATCAACGGCCGCGCCATTCCAATCTACGGCAATGGCAAAAATATTCGCGACTGGATTTTTGTGCGCGACCACGCTGACGGAATTTATTCCGCTTTGTGCGACGGCAAACTCGGCGAAACTTACTGCTTCGGCGGCAATTGCGAAAAAGAAAATTTGGATTTGGCGCAAGAAATTTGTGGAATTTTGGACGAAATAAAACCGCGCGCTGACGGCACTTCTTACGCAAAACAAATTTCTTTTGTGACCGATCGCTTGGGTCACGACAAACGTTACGCGATCAGCAATGCCAAGGTTGAACGAGAGTTAGGTTTTAAACCAACGAGAAGTTTTTCAGAAAGATTGAAGGAAACGGTGAAGTGGTATTTAGATGCTAAAAGAGCAGTTTGAAAAAAATAAAATCGGTTGGAAAAAATCTTTCATCGAAGGTTTTTCCCAAGATGAAAATGGCGCGGCACTGCCGTGGATGACTTATCCCGCGATTGAATTCCTCAAAAAAAATCTCACAAAAAATCACGAAGTTTTTGAATTTGGCTGCGGCGCTTCAACTTTATTTTTTGCGGAGAGAGCGAAAAAAATTGTTGGGTTGGAGACGGATGAGAGGTGGGGGGAGATTGTAGAGGAAGCCCTTGTGGCCGACCGTGGGCTGGCACAAGGCCAGCCCCTACAAAACGTAAAAATAAATTTAATGCCTGATGGGCTCACGAATAATTTTTACGAAAATTTTCCTAAAAATTCTGGAGAAAAATTCGACTTCATCATCATCGATTCCCTAAAAAGATTCGAATGCGCTAAAAATGCGATTGAAGCTTTGAAGCCAAACGGCAGAATCATTCTCGACGATTCCGAACGAAGAAATTATAAAAAAATTTTTGATTTTTTCGCTGAAAAAAATTTCACCAAACAAGATTTTTTTGGAATCGCTCCGGGGCAACTTCGCATTAAAAACACAACTATTTTTTACAGATGAGTAGACCAGTAAGAACGGTAGATGCGGGCAAAGAAATGGCTCGTGGATTAGGATTATCCGAAGAAATGATTGAGCTTTGCACGACAGGTTCTGCATACCATAAGGCTTTAAAAGAAATGGTGGCCAAACGTAAAGATTCAGAAACATATCCCAAAGAAAAATTTATAGAAGATGTAGCGAAGAGATTTGCAGAAGTTACAAGAGACTTGCGCAGAATAACTGGGTTTGGAGCTGACGTAAGAACAGTTACGACATGTGAAATTGGAGGAAGTAGAGCAGAAGTCGTGGCAGCTGCGGCGCCAACTTTAAGAGCGATCAGAGGTGGTGAAGAATCGCGAGAAGTTTCCGCTCTTTTAGGTGGAGTTATTGCTAGCGCGTCTGCAGCTCCACTTGTCACACGAGCAAGAAGTCCCTCTAAAAATAAATAACCACAACCTTCATCGTCATGCTGAGCCTGTCGAAGCATGATTCTAGACCCTGTTGACATTCAGTTTTGTTTTCAGTTTTTCAGAAATTTTTAGCGATTTTTGCGTAAAATTTTTTGGAATATCGGGAATATTTCGAGAAATTTTACGCAAAAAAGAGCAAAAATTTGTGAAAAAATGAAAATAAAAATGAATGTCAACAGGGTCTAGGCACCGTGCCATGAATCATGCTTCGACAGGCTCAGCATGACAATATCACATCGTAGAGAAATTTTTTCTAAAAATGGTTCAGTAAAAAAATTATAATTTGTCAGCGAAAACAGCGAGCCTTATCCACAAGCCATTGATTAAAAAAAAATAAAACAATGGCCAGACCTTCATCTTCAGCTACAGCCGCAGCTTCTGCGGAAAAACAGATTTTTAAAAATACCGGAAAGATCTTTCGACCTTTTCACGATATTGGTATAAACCCCGATGCCGGTAATGGACTAGGAGTCTACAATTGCGATGGATTACAAACTACAGTTACCGCAAAAGGACGACCTACTTTTCTATCGATTGATGATCGCACTACTACTCCCGCAGAAACTCGTAGTTACTCGGTAAAACTTTCCAGCGTTACTCGGTTGGATGAAGATTTTGTGGAGAGTGGAGCGCCACTAACTCACGATGAAGGAGAGGCATTATGCGCTGAGATTGCTGATCGCGTTGAATCCACAAGATTGGAAATAAAAAAAGAATTTTCCACCGACGGCTCTTCTGTCATCAGCGATGATGGTGATGATGTGAATTTTTTTCTGCGCTCAGAAATTTTAGCAAAGCATAAAGAAAAGATGATTCCATTCATCCGAGATGCGCTGCGAAAAAATAAGGAGATGATTGAAGCTGCATTAGCAAATAATCCGTCTGTAACGCCTTACGAGGCAACACTTCACATTCCAGAGCTTACATTTCGCGAAGCTGTAACTCAACTCCGATCGATTGATGACGAGCAGCTTTTTGCAATTCTGAATCTTGGGTTTGATTACGACAGAGCTATGCGACACAAGCCTTATCTGATTGAAATTCAGTATCTGGAAAAAATTAGAAAAGATGATCCTACAGCTAACTTAGCAGCAATTTACGAAGAACTTATTCTCCATCCAACACACAAACTTCTTGCAACATGTTTAGGTTTTTCACCCGAATTTGTGGCCACAGTTGAAAATAATGGATATAGAAGTTTGGTTTATCTCGTAGAGTTAAAGCAAAAATTATTGGATGAAGGAAGGTCGTTAAAAACCGTAGAAGAAATGACGGAAATTTTTGGACAAACAGTGATTTTCACCCACAAAAATCAATTCAAAGGGTTGATGTTAGGATTAGATGTAGCACTGGCCGAAAGATTAATCGGAGATGAGTGGGAAGATAATTTTCTTTTAAAATATCTCGTGAATGAAGTGGTTGGAAATCGAAGAATATCGGAACTGCCAGATGAAGAAAAAGCAAAAACAATTGGAGAGATATTTGAGAGCATTGAGGGATGCGAAAATTATCCGCAATGCGTTGCGAAAAGAGAGCTTGGTTTTTCTGACGAAATTATTCACTCAACAACGGAAAATATGGGAATCCAAGAACTCTTGATTGGAGATGGTGATTTAGAAAATGTAAATTTTGTAGTGAATTTGAAAACAAAAAAACCAAGCCTGACGGTGGATGAGCTGGTCGCAGCATATGGCGAAATTATTTTTTTTAGAAACATCCAATTTGAAGCTGCAACCCTTGGTTTGTCGTTGGAAATTGCTAAAACTGTGCAAGATGAGGATGTTGAAAAATTAACGCATCTCAAAAAGCTAAAAATAAAAGATCCTTTACTTGATGAAGAGCGGTTAGGAGAAATCTACCAAAAACTTGTCACATTTTCAGACCTTCAATTTGAAGCCATGGATCTTGGTTTGTCGCTAGAAATTGCAGAAAGATATTTTGGTTATGCAGAGCCTCACACCAATTTCCAACTTTCATATCTTCAAAATTTTAGAGAAAGAAATCCTGAAACAACGGATGGTGAAATCACTGCAAAATTCAATGAAATTCGACATCTTAAAGGTGAGTTGCAACTAAAAGCGCTTCACATCGGCTTATCTCCCATTAGTGCTCAAAGATTCACTATTCGCAGCACGTCTGAAGAAAGAATGCGTATTCTTGAAAATCTTAAAGAAACGATGCCCGACATAACAGATCAGAAATTAGAAACTTTTTGCAAGGCAATTTCAGACATAAGCATCAAGTCATGTATAGCGCTGGAAGAAGAATTAAAAAAAGGATTGGAAATAGGCTTGAATATAGAAAATTTGACTCAACTCACGCATAGAAAAAATTTAGCTCATTTCGAATCGTTGAAAAAATTCATCGCAGAATCTCCGGAAGATCTTGGGGTAGAAGCTATCAACACAAAATTTTTGGAATTATTGAAGGCTGGATTGGATGCTCCGGCTCCGGATGCGGCTGGCGCTGGTGCTGCAGCAGTGACTGGCGATAGGAGATCGCCTCACGCTTTGTAGGGGCGACCCTTGTGGTCGCCCGTGCGGGCGGACACGTGGGGGGGTCCCCGCCCCTACGGAAATTTTACAGTTGCTGGTGCGGGCTGGCACAAGGCCAGCCCCTACGCACTAACCACCAAATTATCGGCGTGGATTATTTCTTTCTTCGCACCACTTCCAAAAATTTTTTTCACCTCGGCGGATTTTTTTTCTAAAATTTTTTTGACGTCACTTGCGGAATAGTTGCTGATGCCGCTGGCGACGTGGTTTCCTGATTCGTCTTTGACAAAAATTGCTTCGCCTTTTTCGAAATTTCCGCGCGCGGCAATCACGCCGATCGGCAGTAAACTAATTTTTTTACTGCGCAGGGCGGAGGCAGCACACTGATTTACGACCACCTCACCTTTCGCGTTCAAAAAGCCGGAAAGCCACTGTTTGCGCGACTTTTCAGATTTTTTTTTGCTGTAAAAAATTGTGCAATTTTGTTTGCCAGCGACCAAATTTTTCAGCGCATTATTTTCGGTGCCGTTGGTAATTACGGAATCGCATCCGGAATTAACCAACATTTTTGCGGCGAGAATTTTGGTAATCATTCCACCGGTGCCGACCAGCGACGTCGAGCTTCCGGCCATATTTTCAATTTCTTTGCTGATCTCAAAAACTTGAGGAATTAGTCGCGCGTTTTTTGCGACTTTCGGATTTTTATCGTAGAGCCCGTCAATGTCGGAAAATAAAATCATTGCATCAGCTGAGATCATTTGAGCCACGCGGGCAGCGAGTCGGTCATTGTCGCCAATTTTTATTTCATCCACCGCCACAGAATCATTTTCGTTAATGATCGGAATGACGCGATTTTTTAGCAGAGTTTCGATGGTGTTTTTGCAATTGAGATAACGGTCGCGAGCGTTGCAATCAGCGGCTGTGAGAAGAATCTGCGCAACATTGAGATTAAATTTTTTGAAAGCGTCACGGTAAAAACTCATTAGCTGAATTTGTCCGATTGCTGCCGCCGCCTGTTTTTCTTCGAGAGATAATTTTTTGTCTGAAACCTTGAGGGCGGCACGTCCAAGAGCAATCGCGCCTGAAGAAACAATCGTGATCTCAATTTTTTTTTCGATTAATTCCGCAACATTTTCGGCAAAATTTTTCAGCCATTTTTCGCGCAATTTTCCGTCAGCAACGAGCAGCGAAGATCCGATTTTTACGACTAATTTTTTTTTGTTTTGTAAATCAAATTTCATATTTTTCATTTAACTCCCAATCGCGCTGTAGCGAAACGCAAGCGGACTAATTCTTCAACCCCCGCTCTGCACGCGCTTTCTTCACCTCTTCACGGTAAACATAATTTTCAATCAATGGCAAAGGAAAAGATGAAAAAGATCCGAAACCTTTCAGCACATAAACTCCAACCGTGCGATTAATTTGCTGCTGCATGCCAGATTTTGTGATAATGTCGGGGAAGTCCTCTCCGACTGAACGCAGCTCGATTAAATCTTTCACAACTCCGTTTTTTACCAAATAATTTTTTACAACTTCTGCGCGATTTAACGCCAAGTTTTGATTGTAAAGTTCGCGCCCTGTTCGATCAGCATTTCCCACCAAAAGTATGCGGTAATCGCCTTTTAAAGTGAGAAGATGCTTAATGGTTGCGACCAAATCTTTATTGGCTTTGTCGTTGAATTTTGAGCTGTTTAAATCGAAGAGAATTTCGAATCGTTCGAATTCAGGTTCTTTAATTTCGACCTTCGGCTGTTTGTCTTTTTTGAGATCGTCGATGTAAAGCTCAACCTCATCCAGAAGCTTGTAGAATCTGGTGCGACATTGTGCCAACTCATCTGCACGAAACACTGCTTTTGATTCACGACTAATCCAGCAATCGTAAAGATAGCTCAAATGCGCAAGTTGGATTGGCATGTAGAACCGCATGTGCGGCACCATCATCACCATCTCGAGACGTCTCTGCATCAAAATCATTTCTTCCATTTGCACAGGATCCGCTTTCCATTTTGCCGGATCTTCAGGAATTACATCCGCTCCAGCAATTACAGCCAAGCCTTTCTCCGCAAAATATTTTGATTTGCTGTGATCTTTTATCACCACAAGATTTCGTGAAAATTCCAAATATTCTAACGCGAGGTAAGAGTCGTATCCGCCTTGAGTTTTAAGCGAACTTTCTTTTTCTGAGAGGCGTTGGAGCGAAGATACGCAGGAGGTGAGGAGGGGGATGATGATGAGGAGAAGAACTATTCTGGATCTCATTGAATAGACAAATTGCAATCTTAAAAAATAATCCGATGTCATGCTGAGCCTGTCGAAGCATGATCTTGACTAGGTGGCTTGAATCATGCTTCGACAGGCTCAGCATGACACATCGGTTTCTTGAATTGGCTTGGGTATAGATGACCTGAATCATGCTTCGACAGGCTCAGCATGACATCGGATTTTATTGCAAGTCGTAGTCAAATTTAGCTGTTCATCGACTTAAAAAATTCCTCATTTGTCTTAGTGTGCTCGATTTTTTGAAGCAAGAATTCCATCGCGTCGATTGGATTCATCGGGTTGACGATTCTTCTCAACATCCAAATTTTCGACAAAGTTGCACGATCGGTCAGAAGCTCTTCTTTTCTGGTTCCAGACCTTGTGATGTCGATGGCAGGATAAATTCTTTTGTCGGAAATTTTTCGATCAAGCATGATTTCAGAATTTCCGGTTCCCTTAAATTCTTCGAAAATAACTTCATCCATTTTTGATCCGGTTTCAACGAGCGCAGTTGCGATGATGGTTAGCGATCCACCTTCTTCGATATTTCTGGCTGAACCGAAAAATCTTTTTGGCCTTTGCAACGCATTTGAATCAACGCCACCTGACAAAACTTTTCCCGATGAAGGAATGACGGTGTTGTAGGCGCGTGCTAGACGCGTGAGGTTGTCGAGTAAAATTACGACATCTTTTTTTGCTTCAACTAAGCGACGCGCTTTTTCAATCACCATTTCGGCAAGTTGCACGTGACGCGTTGCAGGCTCGTCAAAAGTTGAGCTTACCACCTCGCCTTTCACGGTTCTGATCATGTCGGTCACTTCTTCCGGACGTTCGTCGATCAACAAAACTAGCAAAATAATTTCGGGATGATTCGAGGTGATTGCGTGAGCAATATTTTGCATCAAAGAAGTTTTACCAGTTCTTGGAGGCGCGACGATCAAGGCGCGCTGACCTTTTCCGAGCGGCGCAATCATGTCGATGATTCTCGTGCTGATATCGTTATTAATCGGCTTATCTTCTTCGAGATTTAATTTTTTTTGCGGATAAAGCGGGGTTAAGTCATCAAATAAAACACGATTTCTGATTTTGTCGGGAGAGCCCAAATTCACTTCATTGACGCGAAGCAGAGCGAAATATCTTTCACCTTTTTTCGGCGCGCGAATTTGACCTTTGATCGTGTCTCCCGTGCGCAAACCAAATCTTTTGATCTGACTTGGCGAAACGTAAATATCGTCCGAGCCTGGGAAATAATTGGTTTCAGGCGCTCTTAAAAATCCAAATCCATCTTCTAAAACTTCCAACACCCCTTCTCCAAGAATCACATTTTCAAAATTTTGATCGGAGAAATTTTTTAGAATGTGGTAGATGATGTCTTGTCTGCCATAGTCGCCGATATTGTCGAGACCGTATTCTTTGGCCACTTCGATCAGGCTTTCTGCAGATTTTGTTTTTAAGAATTTTAGCTCGAGCGTTTTGCCGCCGTTAACTGGGCGTTTATTGTCTACACGACAATCATCTTCATCGTCTGAATCAACTTGCGAGGAACTGCTAAAGTGAGAGCTTGAAACGCTTGGCACAGCAGCTTGATTGCCACGACTGAGTAAATTTCCGGTGTGCAAACGCGGAGCGTCGAAACGATTTTGTTGCTCGCTATTTTGGTTGTAATTTTGGTTTGGTTGGACTGGAGCTGGTTGAGTATTTTGCTGCTCTTGAGAATCGGTTTGAGCAGGATTAGCGCCATAGCGCAATGTAAGCGTTGATGATGACATTTATAAAAAAATTGATTGGTAAAGTTGGTTTAGAAGGGAAGAAAATGGAAGATTCGAAAAACTGATAAAGGAAGTGAACAGCGGAATGAGGCCGCGCTTTGTAGAAACGGGATTAGTAGTGTCAAGATTATTTTTAAGATCAGTTGATCAGCCCTTTGAGATAGTTAAAAACTTCGACGCCTAAAAAAACTGAAGCGGTTGTAATCGCGATACCAATGCTTCCAACAATTAGCCCGATGATCACAATTAGGCCATCCTTTCCCAAAAGTCCGAAAGAAATAATTAAAATTCCAAGTCCAGGAATGAAGTTGGAAAGAGGTATTGGCAGAAAAATTGAGACGGAAAAAATCAAAGTAAAAACTCCGATGACTCTTTCCATGATGCCATAAGTCATGAATGAAAGTCGTGGCCTCAAGATCCTTTCAACCCTACGAATGTAAGGGGAAGACTTCTGCACCAACATCGCCAAGACCGATCTTTTTACCGACAAATCTGAAAATCTTTTTGGCAATTTCGGCGCGGAATATCCAAGCGCCATTTGTAAAGAAAAAATTGCCAGTGGAATTGAGATGATGCTGGGAAATGGCGGTGGCAAAGGAATGACGATGCCAAAAGCAAAAATCATCATCACCAAACCAAAGCCAATAGCCTCCATTGCCTCAACCAAATCGCGCACCGGAATGCGATCAGCAGAAGATTTGTTTACGACATCTTCGATTACTTGGGTTGTTATGATTTTATGAGGAAGCACGAGGGGAAATTTAAGATTTTAGATTTTAGATTTTAGATTTAAGGCTGTTCTCGCCTTTATTTGTATTGGTGTAACTCTGATCAAACAAATCTAAAATCTAAAATCCTAAATCTAAAATTTACTTCATTCCGATTTATTTTTTTCAACTTCTTTAGTTTTTTCTTCTTCCTTCAACCCCTTCTTCAACCCCTTAATTCCTTTGCCGATATCCTGCATTACTTGCGGCAATTTTCCTGCTCCGAAAAGTACAAAAACAATTACGAGAATTAACAATAACTCTCCCATTCCTAGTGACATGAATCTCCTAAATTAATTTTTGATTAAACTCATGAGCTCGCTCCATTCGCGGCTCGAAAGGCCGGAATTTTCTTGCTCAACTTTTTCGCCTTTCAACATTTTTTTCACCGCTTCTAACGCTGGACCTGAAAGATTTTTTCCGTCTTTTTGATTTTTCATGAAAGCTTCGTAGCAATGAGGAACCCATTTTTTTACCATGTCTAGCATCACTTCAGCATAAACGCGAATTTCATATTGAGCATGAGAATCTGCACGAAGATTTAGGAAGTGCAAAAGATTGTGAAGATCAATTTTCCAATACCATTGCGTGTAGCAATTAAGCGGCAAATTCATGCGCGCTAATTCACGAGCAAGACCCTCTTTTTTTTCATCAACAGCATTTCCATCAACATCTTGGTTGATCATCTCGAGATAGTGATCGTAAGCTTTTGCAGAATCTTGCTTCAAAATTTCCAACACTCTTTTTTGTTCGACCGAATTTAAAACTTTTGTTTCGTCACGACCTTGGTGATTGATCGTTGATTGCGAAGATAAATTTTCGCCGCGTGGAATGTAGAACTCATCTTCCACGATTGAATAGCGCGCGGAATATTCATTCACTGAAGCTGTACGGTGGCGAATCCATTGACGCGCCACAAAAATTGGTAATTTGATGTGAAATTTTATTTCGCACATTTCCAGCGGCGTGGTGTGGCGATGAGCGATGAGGTAATTGATCAAACCCTTGTCTGCATTGACTTTCTTCGTTCCCGATCCGTAAGAAACACGCGCCGCTTGCACCACAGACGAATCATTTCCCATGTAATCAACCACGCGAACAAAACCGTGATCTAACACTTCAAACGGCTGGTATAAAATTTTTTCTAATTCTGCAGAAACTGGTCTGATGGTTTGATTTGACTGCGCGCGCAAATCATTAATTTCTTCGAGCTGCTCTTTTTTGATGACCATGTTGGAGAAAATTTTAGATTTAA
>CAINKA010000080.1 GCA_903849835.1 uncultured Alphaproteobacteria bacterium | reverse complement strand
TTTGAGTGTGAATGTTTTCGAACGAACCCAGATAAATCAACTCTTCGCAGGCTTTGATTACAAAGAACGCGAAGATGATTCTCGCCAGTCCTTGTTGTTCTAGTGGGGACGATGGGACGGTAGTGGTTACAAACCCCGTCCTGCGGTAGGATCTTCCAAAATTTTCACCGTGGAGTAGTAACGACGGTGGTCTAGCTCGTTGTGCTCTTTGAAAATTGCATCAATTGGTGACGAGAATTGCAGCGATCGGAGCTTGCTGGTGAAGCCAAATCCGCGACCTTCGCGGTGGAAGTGGTAAATGATCAAACCACCTTTTTCGTGAATCATGTTTTTCGCTTTTTCGAGTTGCCAATGACAGTCGCAACGCTGACAGCCGAAGATGTCGCTGGTGTAGCCGATGGAAAATCCGCCGAGTGATTTTGCTTTTTCAGCCGCGTCAAAAGGCAGGCCTTTGCAAGCTCCAGTAATGAGCGCACTACCATGATTTAAAAATTTCTTCGCCGATAATTTTGGCGGATTTTGTAAGTTCTTCTGACTCTGCAACCGCAGAGCCGTAAACGGCAATTTTCATTTGGTCATGAGTGATAAAAGCGCCATGCGAATGTAGACGCCGTAATTAGCTTGCGCGAAATATTTGGCTTGCGGCGCGCTGTCAACCGCTTCGTCGATCTCGTTGATGCGTGGCAAAGGATGCATGATTGTTAAATTTTTTTTCGCTGTGGCGAGAATTTTTTTGTCGATGCGGTAAAGATTTTTTACTTTTTCAAATTCATTTTTATCAGCGAAGCGCTCTTGCTGGATGCGGGTTACGTAAAGGATGTCGAGATCTTTAATCGCGGTTTTTAAATCAGAAGTTTCAGAAATTTTGCAGCCATTTTGCGCAATAATTTTTTTCTTTTTTGGATCGAGCGCAAGAGACGGATGCGAAATTAGCGTGAATTGATTTTTAGGATGACGGCTCATGAGAGTAAGCAGCGACTGCACGGTGCGACCATGTTTTAAATCGCCAAGCACACCGATTTTCAAGCCATCGAGTTTTTTCTTCTCGCAAAAAATTGTGTAAAGATCGACGAGGGATTGTGTTGGATGTTGGCTCGCACCATCTCCAGCATTGATCACGGGAACAGTCGCATATTTTGCTAGTTCAGCAATCGAGCCAATTTGCGGATGGCGAGCAACGATGATGTCGGCGTAGTTGCTCATGATGCGACCAGTGTCGGAGAGGGTTTCACCCTTTTTCACCGAAGATGATTCGCCATATTCGAGCGTGATGATTTGTCCACCGAGCCGTAGCATTGCTGATTCGAAGGAGAAACGCGTGCGCGTGCTCGGTTCGAAAAAAAGCGTCGCAAGAATCAAGCCGCGACAATCAGCGCTAGTAAAAGTTTTTTTGTGACCTTGCTTGCGAAATTTTTCGGCGAGGGTGATGAGTTTTTTAATGTCGGCTTCAGAGATTTGGTTGGCGTCGAGGAGGTGGTGGAAGGAGAGGTTGGTCATGATTTACATCTTTATTTTACTGACTCATTGTCATGCTGAGCTTGTCGAAGCATGATTCTGGGCACTGTGCCA
>CAINKA010000079.1 GCA_903849835.1 uncultured Alphaproteobacteria bacterium | reverse complement strand
TGGCACAGTGCCTAGAATCATGCTTCGACAGGCTCAGCATGACATTGAGGTATTTTTGATCTAAGCCATGAATCATACTTCGACAAGCTCAGCATGACATTGCAGGTATTTTTGATCTAGGTTGATTCTAATTTTTTTGATCGATAAAAATCCGCAAAAATCTTTCCTTTCACAAAAAATTTCCAAACAAGCTCATGGACTTCCCGATTCTTTCAACGTTAATTTTTTTACCAATTATTGCGGCGATTTTATTGTTGTTTGTTAATTTTAAAAACAGTCGCGGATACTATGCTTACGGGCTTGTAATCAGCTTCATAAACTTTTTTTTAGTTTCAAAATTACTCCTCATCTTCGACAAAAAAATTGCCGGTTTTCAATTTACTGAAGTCGCAAATTTTATCTCCGGCAATTCCATAAAATATTTCGTCGGCATTGATGGAATCTCGCTTTTGATGATCGCCCTCACCGCTTTTCTCACACCGATTTGTTTGGCTGTCAGCATGAATTCGATCAAGAAACGCACCAAAGAATATGTGGTGGCGTTCTTACTCATTGAAGGCTTGGTGATTGGTTCTTTCTGCGCACTTGATTTGCTTTTTTTCTACATTTTTTTCGAAGCAACTTTGATTCCGATGTTCCTCGTGATTGGCATCTGGGGCGGGCAAAATCGCATTTATGCTTCCTACAAATTTTTCCTCTACACCCTTCTTGGATCAGTTTTATTCCTCATCGCGATCGTTTTCATTTATCTTCGCACCGGCACGCTAGACGTGGTTGAGTTGACGAAAGGATTGCCGAAATTTTTTCCACTAGCTTACCAGAAATGGCTTTGGGTTGCCTTCTTTGCTTCATTCGCGGTGAAGGTTCCGATGTTCCCATTTCACACTTGGTTGCCAGATGCTCACGTGCAAGCTCCGACGGCAGGCTCGATAATTCTTGCTGGAATTTTGATCAAGCTTGGAGCTTACGGCTTCCTGCGTTTCTCGCTTCCATTTTTTCCCGAAGCTTCACAATTTTTTGCGCCGTTTATTTTCACGCTCAGCATCATCGCCATCATTTACGCTTCGCTCGTGGCCTTGATGCAAGAGGACATGAAGAAAATGATCGCCTATTCCTCCGTTGCTCACATGGGCTTCGTGACGATGGGAATTTTTAGCTTCACTCGCCAAGGAATTGATGGAGCAATTGTGCAGATGATCAGCCATGGCGTCGTTTCTGCCGCGCTATTTCTTTGCGTTGGCGTGATTTATGATCGCCTTCACACCAAGCAAATCTCTGACCTCGGAGGTATTGCAAACAAGATGCCAAACTTCGCGATGTTGGCGATGATTTTCACTTTGGCATCGGTTGGATTACCCGGAACTAGCGGCTTCGTCGGGGAATTTTTGTCGATAATTGGAACTTTCAAAGCCAGCAAAATCACCGCGATTCTTGCGGCGATTGGCGTGATTCTCGGAGCCTGTTACATGCTTTGGCTCTACAAGCGAGTATGGTTCAGCGAAGTTCACAATCATCACATCGACGAAGTTTCTGATCTCGGAAAAATTGAATTTATCTCGCTTGGATTGATGGCGGTTTTAGTAATTCTTCTCGGTATTTTGCCAAATTTAATTTTGGAATTTTTCGAATTGCCGGTGATGGCGTTGGTAAGATAGATTCGAGAAGCGCCGTCCTTAAGTGCATTGTCATGCTGAGCCTGTCGAAGCATGATTCATGGCACGATGCCCAGATCATGCTTTGACAAGCTCAGCATGACATGAGCTTTGTACAGAATTTACTAAACATTCATAATTCAACATGAACCTCTTCCTCATCTCCCCTGAAATCACGCTCTTCTGCGGCGCCTTGCTAATTCTAATGCTCGATGTTTTTTTGGGGAAAAAATTCAAAGAAATTTTTTACGCGACTCATCTCATCTCGATGATTTTTTGCACTGCTGCGCTTTTTTTAGTGATCCAAAATTTCGTCAAAACTGATTTAATTTTTAATCAGATGTTCATCACAAATTCATTCACGTCATTCGCCAAAGCAATCGCGCTGCTATTGCTTACAATCATCGTTCTTTTTTCTCTCAATTTCATTTCTTCAGTTAAAAAAATCAGCGCGGAATTTTTGGCACTTTTGATGATCGCAACAACTGGCGGCATGGTTTTAATTTCAGCAAATGATTTTTTAGTTTTCTATTTGGGCTTAGAGCTTCAAGCGCTCCCGCTCTATCTTCTCGCTGCGTTAAATCGCTCTTCTGCAAAATCTTCCGAAGCTGGAATGAAATATTTTATTTTAGGATGCTTGGCTTCCGGCATTTTACTTTTTGGAATTTCGATGATTTACGGATTCTCCGGCACCACGAATTTCAACGCTCTGATGCATCTTTACTACGGAATTAATGCCGAAGCAAATTCGATTCCAGTTGGAGTAATGTTTGGATTTATTTTGGTGATCACTGCGATGTTTTTTAAAATTTCCGCCGCACCTTTTCACATGTGGGCGCCAGATGTTTACGAAGGCTCCGCATCAGTTGTGACCAGCTTTTTTGCCACGGTTGTAAAATTCACGAGCGTGATGGCATTGCTGCGTTTATTTTCAAACTTGATCATCGGATGGAATGGAATCGAGAAAATTTTTATTTTTACCGCACTTCTCTCGCTAGCGGTTGGAAGCTTCGGCGCAATTTTCCAAAAAAATTTCAAGAGGCTTTTGGCTTACAGTTCGATTGGTCATGTTGGATTTATTTTGCTTGGCATGGCCTCTTTCGGCAATCAAGGCTTCGCTTCCTGCATCTTTTACATCCTGATTTACGCATTCATTTCGATCGGAAGTTTTGGATTTTTAACCTTGATGAGAAGTGCAAAAACTGATCAAGAAAGCGATGCGGAAAACGAAAAAGTTTTTGCAATTTCTTCGCTTTCAGGATTGGCAAAAACAAATCCAGTGATGGCATTTTCTTTGGCGACTCTGATGTTCTCAAGTGCAGGAATTCCGCCGCTCGCGGGCTTCTTCTCAAAATTTTACATTCTCGCAGCAGCAATGAATCGCGGCTTTTTAATCGCATCAATTTTGGCAGTTTTATTCAGCGTTATTTCCGCTTATTACTACCTTCGAATTGTGAAGATAATTTACTTCGATGCGCCGCAAGAAAATGTGATGCGCTTGGAAAATATTGCGAATGTGAAGCTAGTTATTTTTCTCACAGCAATCATGAATTTAGCGCTGATTTTTTTCCTGCAAGACATCCTCTCCTTCATCACAAATTTTTTAGTTTTTTAAAAAATGAAACCACTTCGCTCTTACAAAAAAAATATTGCTTTACGTGGTGAAATCAGCGTCGCCGGCGATAAATCAATTTCGCATCGTTCTTTAATTTTTGCCTCACTCGCTCACGGAAAAAGCAAAATAACCGGCCTGCTTGAAGGCGAAGATGTTTTAAAAACCGCGGCAGCTTTGCGCTTGATGGGAGTTGAAATCGAAAAAAAATCTGACTGCTGGATCGTAAATGGGTCGGGAATTGCTGGGTTAACTGAGCCCGAAGATGTGCTGGACATGGGAAACTCCGGAACTGCTGCGCGCCTGATGGCGGGCCTTGTTACGCCTTACAACTTTACTTCATTTTTTACGGGAGATTCTTCACTTCGTAAACGTCCAATGGGACGAATTTTTGAGCCAATAAAAATGTTCGGCGCAAAAATTATTTCTCGTCAAAATGGCTTGATGCCATTCGCAATTATCGGCGCAAAAGATTCGCTCCCGATTGAATATAAAATGAAAGTTGCTTCTGCTCAGATTAAAAGCTGCATATTGCTGGCAAGTCTTGCAACACGCGGCATTACGACAATCATCGAGCCAGAAAAATGTCGCGATCATACCGAGATTTTAATGCGAAATTTAGGCTTAAAAATTTCCACCGAAAATTTTTCCGAAGGCACAAAAATTTCCTATTCCGGCTTGCAAGAATTTGACGCAAAAAATTTTGAAATTCCGGGAGATATTTCCTCCGCCGCTTTTTTAATAGTCGCTGCACTTCTGATCAAAGATTCAAAAATAAAAATAAAAAATGTCGGAGTTAATCCGCTGCGAGATGGCGTCATTATTACTTTGCGCGAGATGGGCGGAGAAATCATTTTTGAAAATGAACGTGAAATTGGCGGAGAAAAAGTTGCGGACATCCTTGTTGAATCAAGCAAATTAAAAGCTGTAGAAGTGCCAGCACAGCGTGTTGCAAGCATGATCGATGAGTTTCCAATTCTCGCAATCGCTGCAGCAAATGCCGAAGGAATTACAAAAATGAACGGACTTGCTGAATTGAAGGTGAAGGAAAGTAATCGTCTTTTGATGATTGCGAATGGCTTAGAGGCGTGCGGTGTTACGGCGAAAATGGGCCAAGGGGAAAAAGACGATTTTTTAGAAGTAAAAGGCGGAATTACTCAGCCAAAAAATTTAGTAAAAATCGCCACCGCGATGGATCACAGAATCGCAATGTCCTTTTTGGTGATGGGGCTAGTGATGGAAAATGGAATTGAAATTGATGACTCTTCGATGATCGCAACAAGCTTCCCAACTTTTGAAAAAATCTTCGCTGACTTTGGGTGTGGGTTTAGTGTTGTTGGATCCTGAAACGAGCTCAGGATCTTCCAATAAACTCCATCATTAATTTTTTTTATCAGCAAACATCGCGATTCTTTTTTGCATCACTTCATTGATTTTTTTGACATGCCTTCCAGCGGTGAAAGGGAAAGTAAACGGAAAAATCGAATGCATCAAAAGCACAATACAGGCCATCGCAAGCCATAATGCAGTTGTGAAAGCGAACAAAAAATGTTCGAAATAATTTTCTCCCGTCTCTACGAGGTGACGATTAAAAAAATTGGTTTTTTTCATAAATTAAATTTGGATTTTTTAGATTATAACTCGATGTCATGCTGAGTCTGTCGAAGCATGATTCAGGCTTCGGCGCTTAAAATCATGCTTCGACAAGCTCAGCATGACACCCGAAAAGATTTTCAGAAATTTCTACCCAACCACTCTCTCAACCTCAAGAATCTTTCGAGAAATTCTCAAGGCCGATAAAATTTCCTCCAGATGATCCACATTTTTAACATCAACATCAATCATCACTTCGAAGTGATCTGCTGACCTGCTGCTGGTTTTGATGCTGCCAATATTTACCTTTTTCTTTGCGATTGTGCTTGCAATGTCAGCAAGTCCACCAGTTTTATTTTCGATCAAAACTCTGATTCTGCAGGAGTAAAATTCGTCACCAATTTCATCATCATCTTTCCAACAAACATCAAGAATTCTTTGCGGCGTTAAAACTAAATTTTTTAAATTTTTACAAGTTTGATTGTGAATTGTAACTCCGGTTCCGGTATTGATCACGCCGACGATCGGATCTCCCGGAATTGGATTGCAGCAACCCGCGTAATGCATTGCCATTCCTGCTACCAAGCCCTCAATCGGCAAAGAATAATTTTGTTTTTTTCTTCTTTCTGAATTTTGTTTTTCAGATTTTATTTGCTTGGTTTCATCTTTAAAATCTGGATAAATTATTTTTACAATTTCCTGCCTGGAAATTCTTCCTTCCGCAACTTTTACGCATAAATCTGCGACAGTTTTTTTGCGAAAATTTGGTAGAATTTTTTCTAAAATTTTATCGCTTATTTCTAAATTTTTTGAAGCAAAAAATTTATTTAAAATGGCGCGACCAAGCG
>CAINKA010000078.1 GCA_903849835.1 uncultured Alphaproteobacteria bacterium | reverse complement strand
GCCTGTCGAAGCATGATTCATGGCGCGGTGCCAGAATCATGCTTCGACAGGCTCAGCATGACATTTGCTAGTCTTCAGCAGACATCGAGTGAATTCATCTAAAATGCCACTCAACACACTCCCTCACCTCTCCGCCTCCAATCCTAAAAATTCCTCCTGGGTCTTTGCCTCCGCTGGTTCCGGCAAAACTAAACTTCTCACTGATCGCGTTTTAAGACTGCTGCTCGAAGATGTTTCTTGTGACAAAATTCTTTGCCTTACCTTCACAAAAGTTGCAGCAGCGGAAATGCAGGATCGCATAAATTCCGAATTGATGAAATGGATTTTATGCGACGAAGATGGGCTGAAAAAAAAATTAAAAGAATTAACCGGAAAATTTCCGAGCGCTGATGAAATAAAAAAAGCGCAAACTTTATTCGTCAAAATCATCGATAGCGAGTCTAGGCTCAAGGTTCAAACCATTCACTCATTTTGCCAAAATTTAATTAAAATTTTCCCATTCGAGTCAGGAGTGAAACCAAATTTTGAAGTTTTGGAAAGTGAGCAGGAAAAATTATTTTTAAAACAGGCGCAAAAAGAAGTTTTGAAAAAAGCGATTAACAACGCGGCGCTGCAAAATTTAATCAGAGAAATTAATTCCAAAACTTACGAAGAAGGCTTGTCAGATCTGATTTCAGACATTCTTGCAAAAAAAGAAAAATTAATTTTTTTAAAAGAAAATTTTTTTGGAATTGAAGGTGTAAGCGATGAAATTTTTAAAAATTTTTCGGTCGAAAAAAATTGTGATGAGCAAGAAATTTTTAGAAATTTTTTTGGAAAACTAGATCAGGAAAAAATTTTATATCTGGCTTCAGAGTTAGAAAACACTGGCTTGGTAAATAATGGTAAAATTGCCGCAGCGATTAAATCTTTCTTGAAAGATCCATCGGAAAAAAATTTTTACTCCTATCAGCAAGCATTTTTTACTCAGGAAAATGAGCCGAGAAAAGTTAGTAAGGATATCGCTTCAAACCCCGTCTTGTCTGGTTTAATCGATGATCAACAAAAATTAATTTTAGAATTTCACGACAAATTTAATTCATTAAAAATCTGCAAAAACACTTCTCAGCTTTTGCATTTCATCGATCAAATTTTAGAAAATTATTCACAGCTCAAAAAACAAAATGCATTTCTCGATTATAACGACCTCATCGTTGAAACCAACAGGCTGTTAGCTAATCCAAATTTTTCGGATTGGGTAAAAATGAAAATGGATGGCAATTTTGATCACATCCTCATCGATGAATCGCAGGATACAAATCATCAGCAATGGAATATTATCAAAGCTCTGAGCGAAGATTTTTTTTCTGGATTAAGCGCGGCAAAAAATAATCGCAGCCTTTTTATTGTTGGCGATGAGAAGCAATCGATCTACTCCTTTCAAGGCGCCGAGCCAAATATCAGCGCAGAAATTTTCTCTTATTTCGAAAAAAAATTAGCAGGGCAATTGCAAAAAATTGAGCTCAATATTTCTTTCCGCTCAACCAAAGAAATTTTGCAAGCAGTCGATAAAGTTTTTTCTACCACCGAACGAAAAAATGCCATTTGCAAGGCGAGTGAATTTAAAAAACACGAAGCAATTCGAGATGGCATAGGACTTGTTGAAATATGGCCTCAACTGCAATTTGAAAAAAAAGAAAAAGCAGAAAAAAATTATGAATGGCAAATTGATTTCAACCAAAAGGATGAAAAAGAAGCAGAAGTTTTAGCAAAAATTATCGCCGCAAAAATTAAAAATTGGGTGGAAAAAGGTCGCGTTCTAAAGGCAAAAAACCGACCGCTGCAATATGGGGATTTCATGATTCTTTTGCGAAATCGTACCAACGGATTCGCGCAAGCTTTGACGAAATTTTTTCACGAATATCAGATTCCCTTTTCCAGCATCAGCAAAGTTAAATTCGATAAAAATTTAATTATTCAGGATCTGCTTTCAGCCGCTAAATTCGCGCTTCTGCCGCATGATGATTTAAATTTAGCCTGCCTTTTAAAATCACCAATTTTTGATCTTTCCGAAGAAGATTTATTCGGAATTTGCCTGCTTAAAAATAAAAATCAGAGCAGCATTTATGAAACTTTTAAGCACCTAGAAAAGTTCAAGAAAACTAAAAAAGATCTCGATGATTTAATCGAAAAATCGCGCGAGTTAAATTGTTTTGAATTTTTTTATTTTCTGCTCGAAGAAAAAAATTCGCGGCAAAAAATTATTTCTTACTTCGGCCAAGAGAGCTTGGAACTGCTGGATAAATTCACTTTAGAAGTTTTTAATTTTTACGAAAAATTCTCGCCGAATTTACAAAAATTCTTAGACTTCGTTGAAAAATTAAATCCCGAAATTTCACTTTCCTGCGACGAAAAAAACCGCGTCAGAATTACAACAATCCACTCAGCGAAAGGTTTGCAATCGCCCGTGGTTATGCTCCCAGACTGCCGCTACAACTTCGGACAACTTCTCAGCGCCAAGGAAGAAATTTCTTGGATAAATTTTTCTGGAAATATTTTTCCGATTTGGTGCGGAAAAAAATCAGACGAAAATCAGCTGCTAGAAAAACATCGCCAAGAAAAATTACGCGAAGCAAAAGAAGAATATTTAAGACTGCTCTACGTAGCAATGACGCGGGCTGAGGATGAGTTATACATTGGCGGATTTGGCAATGCGAAAGATCCTGAATGTTGGTATGAGGTGGTGAAGAGTTCGCTAAATTCTGATGGAATTATTTTGTTGGAAGAGTTTTTGGAGGAGTCGTTTGATGGCGCAGGAAAGATCCTGAAACGAGCTCAGGATGACGCGCCTTTATTTCAGGATGACGCGCTGGAACCAGGCTATCGTCATCCTGAACTCGTCTCAGAATCCTTCAATCAACCCCAACAAACCCAAATAAACCCAGCTAAAATTAAAGGTCGCCTCATCCACAAAATCCTAGAGATTTTCGGAAAAAATTATCGTGAAGAAAAAAAATGGCTGTCGGGATTGGTGCAAAAAATTATTGCGAAAGAGGAGTTTTTAGACGAGTCACAAAAAATTCAAATCAGTGATCTAACCTTGAAATTCCTGCATTCACCGCAATTCGAAAAATTATTTTCCGGAAAAATTTTCTGCGAAGTTGAATTGGTGGGAGGAAAAAATATCAACCGAATTGATCTGCTAATTGAAAAAGAAAATGAAATTTTAATCGTCGATTACAAATCGGATGAAACCATGCCCGGAAAGGTTCCGCAGCAATATGTTGATCAGCTAAAAAATTACGAAAATTTGGTGAGAAAAATTTATCCGCAGAAAAAAATTTCCTGTGCAATTTTGTGGGTGAAGTTTTTGAATTTGGAAATCGTGCCGTCCCATTAACATCTGCACACCTACAACCCCGTAGGGGATGGCCTTGTGCCGTCCCGTTAACACAACACGGGCGACCACAAGGGTCGCCCGCCCCTACAAAAACCACTCGTTGACATCCGACCACAAGGGTGCGCCCCTACTCCAATCTCAGCATCTCTTCAAAACTTGGCCGCTTGCGAATCACTTGAAATTCATCGCCATCAACCAAAATTTCCGGAATCATTGGGCGGCAATTATACTCGTTTGACATCGATGATCCATAGGCGCCAGCACTACAAAAAATAAAAAGATCATCCGATTTTGGATTGATTAACACTCGCTCTTTCGCCAGAACATCCGTGCTTTCGCAGACCGGCCCAACTAAATCATAAACTGCTTTTTCTCCAAATTTTTTTGTAACGGGAAGGACTTCGTGGTAGGAATCATAAAGCCCGGGACGCATCAGATCATTCATCGCAGCATCGATAATCACAAAATTTTTCTGCTCAGTTTCTTTTAAGAAAATTACTTTAGTCGCAAGAATTCCAGCGCTGCCAACCATTGCCCTACCGGGTGCGATGGTGATTTTAACGTTTAAATCTTCGGTGATTTTTTTGAGTAATTTTACGTAATCGTGAATCAAAAGTGTGTTTTCGTTTTTGTACAAAATTCCGATGCCGCCGCCGAAATCTAAAGCGGAAATTTTTTGGCCATTTTTTCGCAACTGCAAACACAATTCGCGCAACTTTTTGAAAGCTAATTCAAATGGCTCAAGAGTTGTAATTTGCGAGCCGATATGCATCGCGATACCATGAATCTCAAGGCCTGACAGCTTTGCTGCTTTCGCATAAATTTCTTCAGCATCTTCAATGTCAACGCCAAATTTATCGCCTTTTCTGCCGGTGGAAATTTTGTCGTGAGTTTTAGCATCGACATTTGGATTCACTCGCAGCGAAAATTTTGCAACCTTCTTCAGATCAACAGCCACTTCGTTTAGCAGGAACATTTCTGCAACTGACTCAACAGAAAATTCTTCCACGCCATTCTTCAAAGCATATTCGATTTCTTCGCGAGTTTTTCCGACGCCAGCAAAAACAATTTTTTTTGGATCACAACCAGCGCGAATTCCGCGGAAAATTTCTCCGGCGGAAACCGCGTCAATTCCGGCTCCAAGACTGGTTAAAATTTTCACTAAATGGATGTTAAAATTCGCTTTGATGGCATAGCAAATTTTGTAATCGGAAATTTTATTTTGTAAAAAAGCGTCGGAAAAATTTTGAAAATTTTCGATCAAAGTTTTTTTTGAGTAGCAATAAAATGGTGTTCCAACCGATTTTGCGATTGCAGAAATTGCAACATTTTCGACAAAAATCTCATCGCGATTTTGCCCGTGTTTGTAGGAGAGATGCTTCATTGAAAGAAAAAAAGATGTGAAAATTTACGATCGCATTTAGAAATCCGCCTCAGCAAAAGTCAACCAACTAGCCGTAAAAATAATGCAAAAAAAACTAAAAACTAAAAAAGTTAATTCAGGACGAAGACGCAGCCTGTCTCGCTTGATGGCCATACAAATTTTTTATCAGCTTGATTTTCTTGGCGATGAAAAAAAATTGGACGAAATAAAAAATGACGTGATTGAAAATTACGCGATTAATTCCGAAGAAAATATTTCCTCCTACCGCGAAAAAATTGATGAAGAATTTTTGAATAATTTAATTTCTGGCCTTGCGCTAAACGTCGAAAAAATCGACGCGGAAATTTCTAATTTTTTGCAAAAAGGTTGGGAGTTTGAAAATTTAGATGACGTCGTGAAACAAATTTTACGCTTCGGCGCATTCGAACTACAATTCATGCTGGACACGCCTTTGAAGGTGATCATCAACGAATATGTCGACATCGCCGCCAGCTTTTTCGATTCTAAAAAAGTTACTTTTGTTAACGGGTTGCTGGAAAATTTTGCGAAGAAGTTTCGTGAAATGTAGGGGACGGCCTTGTGCTGTCCCGTTAACATCACCACACGGGCGACCACAAGGGTCGCCCCTACAAAACATAATTTAAAATCACATTGTAGGGGACGGCCTTGTGCCGTCCCGCATCACCCACGGATAAAATCACATGAAAACCCAACCACCAAAACGCAAACCACTGCGTTTGCGCGAATATGACTATGCTCACGCCGGCCTTTATTTCATCACCATTTGCAGCAATGAAAAAGAATGTTTGTTTGGTTGATTGAGGATGAGGAAATGCGATTGAATGAGGCGGGGAGGATGTTGGTGGATGAATGGAAAAAATTAAAAAACAGATTTATTAACATCGAGATTGATGAGTTCGTAGTGATGCCGAATCATTTTCACGGAATAATTTTTATTCCTGATGTCACCGTAGGGGATGGTCTTGTGCCATCCCGCATCGACCCACGGGCGAGCACAAGGGTCGCCCCTACAATTCCGAATATTATTGGGGCGTTTAAATCGATCGCTACACATCGATACATCCAGCTCGTAAAACAAAATCTTGCGAAGCAATTTAACAAAAAACTTTGGCAACGTAGCTATTACGATCACGTGATTCGTAACGAAAAATCTTTGGAAAAAATTCGTGAATATGTGATTGAAAATCCGTGTTGTTGGGAAAAAGACGAAAATTTTATGTCGTAGGGGATGGTCTTGTGCCATCCCGCATCGACCCACGGGCGACCACAAGGGTCGCCCCTACAAAAACAAACCAATTCAACAAATAAAAAAATGACAAAAAAAATTCTAATCGGAAAAATTATTTCGGTCTTTGGAATCAAGGGCGAGGTCAAGATTATCAGCTATTGCGGAGAGCCGCAGCAAATTGAAAATTATTCGCTTTTCGACGAGAAAGAAAATCCGCTCAAACTAAAAATCAGCAACAAAAACAAAGCTGTAATCGGCACTAGTAATGGCGATGCGATTTTGATCGCGAAGCTCGATGGAATCAGCGATCGCAACGCTGCGGAAAAATTGCGCGGCACAGAAATTTTTACCAATCGCGATGATTTTGGAGAAGAAAATGAAAATGAATTTTACCATGTCGACCTAATCGGGCTCGATGTGATCGACATGAAATCAAAAAAAATTGGGAAGGTGTTGAGCGTGTCAGATCACGGCGCCGGAGGAATTATCGAAATCGAATTCAATCCAGAAAATCCACAAAAAAATTACGAAAAAATCGAAAATTTTTCTTTCAAAAACCAAACTTTTCCGGAGGTAAATTTGAAGGAAGGATTTGTTCGGATTGATTTGCCGGAGGTTGTTGAGCTGCTTTAAGTTATGCGCGCCCTGCTGCAGCAGCACCTCTCTCTTCAACTACAGCATGAGCAACAGATCTACTTGGAAAAATTGATTTAGCAGAGTTAAGAACTAGTTTTTTAAAAACTTCTTCACCTCCTGTAAACCGCCCTCTTTCATCATAATTTTTGGTAAAAAAATCCTTATCTTTACGACTAAAATCTCTCGCCATTTCCTCTACAAATTCTTGATTGCTTATTCCAGCGTCTTTTCCAAATTTTCTAGAAATGTCAGTTATCGAACGTGCATCATTGGTTGTGAGTTCATGTTTTTTATGAAAGAGAAATAACGCATGCGCTAGGTTAGAGGGAATTATGTCTTTTGGAAAGACTGGTTCATCGTGAACTATTTCTTTTTTCTCAACCATGGCATGTTCATTAAGAACCATTCTTTCAAAACTTTCTTCGTCACCTGTAAATCGACCTCTTTCATTATAATTTTTTTTAAAAAACTCCGGATTTTTGCGATTAATATCTCTTTCCATTTTCTCAACAAAGCTTCGATCAGCTATCTCAAGACCTTCTCCAAATTTTCTAGAAATGTCAGTTATTGAAAGTTTGTCGTTAGATGTAAGCGCCTCTCCTTTGTGAATGAGGAATAGCACATGCGCTAGATTAGCAGGAATTATGTCTCTTGGAAAAACTGGTTCAAAAGATGCTTTTTCTTTTTTTGCAGCATCTATTTCGGTTCTTGCTGCGGCAACAGCCGCATCTCGTTGCTCTGTAGCTTGAGCAATTTGAAGATCTACTTCTTCTCGAATTCTTGCGGTTTCAGCGGCGGCTGCTGCAGCTCGGCCTTCTGCTCCATGTTGAGCTGCAACTGCAGCTGCTATTTCTATTCCTCGACCTCTTTCAGCTTCATCACTTAGTCTTGCAAACTCTTCTCGCATTGCTGCAATCGCATCAACTCCAACTCCTCCGGCAGCAGCGGCAGCTATCGCGTCATCTACTCGCGCCATTACTGCGGCAACATCAGCTTCCGCCCTTACTCTTGCCGCATCAGCAGCAGCTCTTGCTGCTTCAACAGCAGCTATTGCAGCTGCTTGTTCTCTTACCGCCGCTGCTAACTGGTCTCCAATTCTTGCAGCAGCCGCCTCTTCTCTAGCAGCGTTAGCAGCTAATATTGCGACATTTGCCTCTTGAGCTCTGGCGGCTGCTTCAGCAGCTGCAGCGGTGACTGCGTCAATTTGTGCTACGGCCGCAGCTCTTGCATCTCGTGTATCCTGTTCCGCTCGAGCTCTAGCTGCTTCTGTAGCGGCTTGAGCTGCAGCAGCGGCAGCCAATGCGGCGGCGCGCTCTCCTCTTATTTCTTCTAGTTGCGCTGCCATGGCGGCTTGTTGAAGAGCTGCTTCTGCTCGAATTCTTGCGGTTTCAGCGGCGGCTGCTTCAGCTTCCGCCCTTACTCTTGCTGCTTCAACAGCAGCTCTTGCAGCTGCTTGATCTCTTACCGCTGCTAACTGGTCTCCAATTCTTGCAGCAGCCGCCTCTTCTCTAGCAGCGTTAGCAGCTAATATTGCGACATTTGCCGCTTGAGCTCTGGCGGCTGCTTCAGCAGCTGCAGCGGTGACTGCGGCAATTTGTGCTGCGGCCGCATCTCTTGCAGCTCGCGCATCCCGTTCCGCTTGAGCTCTAGCTGCTTCTGTAGCGGCTTGAGCTGCAGCAGCGGCAGCCAATGCGGCGGCGTGCTCTCGTCTTATTTCTTCTAGTTGCGCTGCCATGGCGGCTTGTTGATCTGCAAATCCTGCTCGAATTGCTGCAACTGCAGCTCCATCTCCTCTAGCATTAGCGGCGACTATTGCGTCGGCAGCTTGTCTTCTTTCCTCAGCTATTGTCTCTTCCGCCCTTCTTCTTGCCGCTTCGGCAGCGGCTATTGCGGCGGCAGATGCTTCTCTTGCTGCACGACCTTCTGCTTCTATTTCTGTTAAGCGACGATCTGTGGCGACTCGCTGCCCTTCAGCTCTCCGATCAATCTCCGCAACATCCCTCGCTCTTCTTGCTTCGGCGGCAGTTATTGCAGCTGCAGATGCCTCTTGAGCTCTTGCGACTTCAGAATTAGCTCGTTCTCTTGCCAATCTAGCAGCGGCAAGAGTAGCTATAGATTGACCTTGTACTCGAGCACTTTCAATTTCAGCCGCTCGTTGTGCGGCGTTTGCAGCAGCTCTTTCCCCTTCCAATCGAACTCTTACGAGTTCACCCGCTCGTCGTGCATCATCCTCCGCAGCTCGAACATCTGCGAGTCTTTTCGCTTCGGCAGCGGCAGCTGCGGCGGCAGCTTCTACTTGGATTCTCGCTTCACGTTCTCGAGATATTTCTTGCTGCCCCTCTATCGCGCGCTGAACCTCTCTTCTAATAGCTGCTTCATTTCCATTACCGACAGCTTTAACAAGTGCAACAACCTCACCTCTTAACCCCCTCATTTTTTCTTGCGCTCTTTCACCTACAGCGGTGACTGCAGAAACTTGCGCTGCCGCTGCTCGCTGGGCTGTTGCTGCGGCGGCTGCGGTTTCTATCTGAAGTCGTAAGGCCTGCGCTAACTGCCCTCTTGTAGCTTCATCTCGCGCATTAGATCTTGCTATAATTTCTGCAGCATCTGCATTTGCCCTGCCAACTGCTCCGACAGCTTCCCCAGCAATTGCAGCTAATCTTCCCCGCTCCGCATCAAATTCTTGTGATCGCCGCTTACTTTCAGCTATTGATTGCGCTAATAATTCTTCGTTTTTTCTAGCGATTTCTGCTTGTTGAGCAAGTCCTTGTCGCAATGTCTCTAACTCTGCAGTTAGAATTGGTGGATAGGCTTGTGCTGAAGGAGGGGGTGGTGGAGCAGGTGGAACGCCTATCGCTAACATTGCCTCACACATCTCTCTGGCTTTATTTTGCATATCGGCCGCTTCCGATCTTGCTCGCACTGCATTTTCAGAGTCAGATTGCGCTTTCGCTATAGCTTCAACGGATCTGGCTTCGGCAAGCGCTACATTTTCTAGCGCAAATGCTGCATCTCTGTTAGCGACTGCAGTTTCTCTAATCATTGCCTCAACTTGCTTATCTGCTAGTTGCAACCTATGTCGCATTTCTTGCTCTCTACTTATTGCATCTGCGACTGAATATTCAGCGTGTCTTTTTACTAGCTCTGCATCCGCAACTTTTTGACTCAGTATACTAAGCTGATCACTTGCTACATTCCTTTCCAGTTGCGCCGCAGCTAATCGATCTTTCTCCGCTTTAAGATCTTCGTCTAGTGTTCTGACTCTCAGCTCCGCAGCCTCTTTTTCCGCTATTGCTTTGGCAGATGCTTGCACTGCCTCCTCCTTTTCTCTTACCGCCATTCCTACTCTCTCTGTGGCATTATTTTCAACTGCTCTTGCTCTTGCTCTTGCAGAATCTCTTTCCGCTTCTGCTGCTCTAGCCAATTCAACTGCTGCAGTTGCTCTGGCTCTGATTGCATCAATTTCTATTTTTTTCTCTTCTAAAAGTCTGGTCCGTTCTCTTCCAGATTCTTTAACCGCAGCAAGCGCAGCATCTTTTTCTGCTTGCGCCTTTTGAAGCGCTTTTGATTCAGCGCCAACCTTACCCCCTACTGTTCTTAGCTCACCTTCTGTCTGTTCAAACTCTCTTATCATCTCTTCCACTGCTGCACTTGCTGCTTCTGCCGCAGATTCTGCTGCATCAACTCTTTCATTTGCTGCTCTTATTTCACGTTTCGCTTCTGCATTTACTCGCCCAATTGTAGCCTCAGCATTGGCTGCTGCTCTTTCTGCAGCCTCCCGCTGCGCAATAGCTCGTCTTTGTGCCTCTAATACTTCTTGTTGCAGTCTATTTGATCTTTCTTCCGCAGCTGAGGCACGAGCTGCGGCAGCGGCAGCAGCTTCTGCTTGCACTCTTTCTCTTGCGGCAGCTTCTGCTCGCACTTTTGCTATTGCTGCTGCAGCGGCAGCTTTTGCTTCCTCTCTTGCTGCTGCTGCAGCGGCAGCTTTTGCTTCCTCTCTTGCTGTATACTCGTCAAGAAGCTTCCCCAACTCCGCTAGATCAGAAGTCTTAGACATAGCTTCCTTTAGCCTAGACCTAGAAAACGACTTCAATAAGTTCTCAGCTCCTCCTAAGGTCGTTTGCCATGAGATTCTCGCCTCCCATGACACCGTATCTTTCTGCGGAGGTAGCTTGTTTAGCTTTTCCATTTCTGCTTTAAAAACCTCTCTCCACCTATCTTCTGTATCCTCACCTTTATCAAACTGCTCAAATATTTGCAAAATGATGTTTTTAATCCCTCTTTTTATTTTATCTCCACCTCCACCTCCACCTCCACCTCCACCTCCACCTCCACCTCCACCTTCACCTCCACCTCTTGGCGGTGGAGTACCAATTTTGGATGATGGTAGGGGTCGTGATGGTGTTGACATTTTCTAACTAAAAAAATTGATAAAAATTTTTACAAAAACCCATCAGTAAATCTGAAAAAATATACGCAGAAATTGTCGGGTTGAAAATTTGTTGCAAGAATCGATTGCCAAAATAAGTTGCGCCGCCTCTTTGGTTTGCAGTTTTGAAACTGATTTTTGGAAATTGGTTTTTGATTCAACAAATCTTTTTTTACAACTCCTCTTTTTTTACAACTCCTCAATGTCATGCTGAGCCTGTCGAAGCATGATTCTGGGCACCGTGCCACGAATCATGCTTCG
>CAINKA010000077.1 GCA_903849835.1 uncultured Alphaproteobacteria bacterium | reverse complement strand
GGGTTTGTAACCCCGTCCTCACGTTCAGTTCAAATTAAATTGTATTACGTGAACATGTGGACGGGGTTACAAACCCCGTCCTGCGACGGTTTCAGACGTCCGATTTTTTCGGACAACTGGTTTTAATAAACCCTCTTCTTCGGTGGAAACGCCTGAACATCATTGCTCAGCGGCTTCAACACCACCTCGCGAAAATCGGTTTTGATGTTGGAATTTTGGTCGCACCAGATGATGGAATGTTTGAGCCAATTTTCGTCGTCGCGGTTTTTGTAATCGTCGCGGGCGTGGGCGCCGCGGCTTTCTTTGCGGTTTAGTGCGCCCGTGATTGTGACCAAGGCTTGCGCGCGAAGGTTGTCGAGTTCGAGTGCTTCGACGAGGTCGCTGTTCCAGACGAGTCCGCGATCTTCGATTCCTAAATCGTCAAAACTTTTAAAAATTTCGCGCATTTTGTCGGTGCCTTTTTGCAGAATTTCTTCGGTGCGGAAAACCGCGGCGTGGTTCTGCATGCAATGTTGCATCTCGCCGCGAATTTTAGCGGTGGAGGATTTTCCTTTTGAGTTACGAATTTTGTCGAGCCTCGCGATTCCTTCCTCGCCAGCATTTGGCGAAAGTTCAGCTTGAGCAGAATTTGGCGTGACAATTTCAGCGGCGCGAATTGCGGCGGCGCGGCCGAAGACGACGAGATCAAGCAGCGAGTTCGATCCCAAACGATTGGCACCGTGAACTGAAACGCAGGCTGCCTCGCCAATGGCCATCAAGCCCGGAACAGCTTCGGGTTTACCATTTCTCACCGTCAAAACTTCAGCTTTAAAATTGGTCGGAATGCCGCCCATGTTGTAGTGAACGGTCGGAAGAATTGGAATCGGTTGCTTGGTCACATCAACACCAGCAAAAATTTTCGCAGTTTCAGAAATGCCCGGAAGCCTTTCGTGGAGCACTTTTGGATCGAGGTGATTCAAGTGCAAATACATGTGATCTTTTTTCGGACCGACGCCGCGACCGGCTAAAATTTCCATCGTAATCGCGCGCGAAACCACGTCGCGACTGGCGAGATCTTTGGCGCTTGGGGCGTAGCGCTCCATGAATCTCTCGCCTTCGGAATTGACGAGGTAACCACCTTCGCCGCGCGCGCCTTCAGTGATTAAGCAGCCCGAGCCGTAAATTCCGGTTGGGTGAAATTGGACGAATTCCATGTCTTGCAGCGGAAGGTCGGCGCGAAGAATCATGCCATTGCCGTCGCCGGTGCAAGTGTGGGCGGAGGTGGCGGAGAAGAAGGCGCGGCCGTAGCCTCCAGTTGCGAGAACAACGATTTGCGCTTTGAAGCGGTGCAGAGTTCCGTCGAGAAGTGAAAGTGCTGTGACGCCACGACAGACGCCGTTTTCCATGATTAAGTCGAGCGCAAAATATTCGATAAAAAATTGGGCGTCATGCTTGAGTGATTGCTGGTAAAGAGTGTGCAAAATGGCGTGACCGGTGCGATCAGCAGCGGCGCAGGTTCGTTGTGCTGGTCCGCCTTCGCCGAATTCTTTGGTCATTCCGCCGAAAGGACGTTGGTAAATTTTTCCTTCTTTTGTGCGCGAGAATGGAACGCCGTAATGTTCGAGTTCGATGATTGCCTCTGGAGCCTCACGGCACATGTATTCGATGGCATCTTGATCGCCCAACCAATCCGAACCTTTTACGGTGTCAAACATGTGCCAGCGCCAATCATCTTCGCCCATATTCCCAAGCGCCGCAGAAATTCCACCCTGCGCCGCCACAGTGTGGGAGCGAGTCGGGAACACTTTCGAAATGCAAGCCGTCGACAAACCTTTCTGCGCCATCCCAAAAGTCGCCCGAAGCCCAGCACCTCCGGCACCTACGACGACAACGTCAAATTCATGATCAATGATTGAATAATTTTCGATTTTTTTTTCTGACATTTTTTTATTTTTTTAATCTGTCATTCCTGCGAAGGCGGAAATCTAGGTTGTTAAACGAATTCAGATTTAATTTTCTGGATTCCCGCTTTCGCAGGAATGACAGGGAGAGGCATTAGTAAACGTGTAAATTACCCAACCAAATGAAGCCTAACAATCGCCACAATCCCCGCCACCGCAGTCGCGATCGAAATAAAATGCACCAGCATGATGTAGAAATGCATTTTGGTTTTGTTGGCGATGTAGTCTTCGATCACTACGCGCATGCCGAGTGAGCCGTGGTAAAGTGAGGTGCTGATTAGTAAAATTCCCATCACGGCGTTGAGTGGATAGGCGAAAAAAACTGGGAGATATTCTTGAGGATCTTCGGCGATTTGCACGAATGAAAGCACCAGCCAGATGATCAGCGGCAGTAAGGCGATCGCAGAAATTCTTTGCATCATCCAGTGATGTGAGCCGGTTTTGGTTGAGGGGGCGATTTTAATTTTTTTCATAAAGTTAGGTAAGCGTATTAAAATTTTTTGACGTCATGCTGAGCTTGTCGAAGCATGATTTTAGGAACCGAAGCCCGAATCATGCTTCGCTCTTCGACAGGCTCAGGAGTCTCAGCATGAGATTTTGGTTTTACTAAAAAAGTTTTAGAAAAATTACGGTTCCGATTGTTGAAGCGGTGAGGAGTAAGGCGGAGGCGATTACTAAAATTCCATTTCTGCTTGCAGTTTTTTTGTCGAAACCTTTTCCGATGTCCCAAAATAAATGGCGGATGCCGTTTACGAAATGGTAGTAAAGCGCGAAAGTTACGCCAATCGCAGCGAGAGAAAAAATTTGATCGATGA
This sequence comes from uncultured Alphaproteobacteria bacterium, assembly GCA_903849835.1. Classification (GTDB taxonomy): domain Bacteria; phylum Pseudomonadota; class Alphaproteobacteria; order Rickettsiales; family UBA1997; genus UBA2645. Next base: position 9,384 of record CAINKA010000077.1, on the reverse strand, counting down.
TGGCGCGAAGCGGGCAGTCGCAGGCTTCATCCGATTCGGCGATGTTGATTTGGTAGGTGTAGTAAACGATGTACCACGAAATTGCGAGGACGGAAAAATAAAGCAGAACGCCGGTTGCGCGGTGCAAAATCGAAGCGAGGGAAGAAATGTTCCAGCGATAAATTTGCAAATGAGGAGAGGTTGGGCGTTTTTTTTCTGACATTTTTTTGAAGATTTCTTGAGGAAGGTGGGACGTGAATTTCTGTGGGAATTTAAAAATTCCTTTCGGTAGTTTACAACAAAATTTTTTCACGAATTTCCCTTCAAAAACAAAAATCAAAACAATGACAAAAAAGGCGCTAATCACCGGAATTACTGGTCAGGATGGATCTTACCTAACTGAATTTTTGCTTGCGAAAGGCTACGAAGTTCATGGCATCATCAGACGCTCGAGCAGCTTCAACACTGATCGCATCGACCATCTCTACAATGATCCAAACATCTCCGGCAAAAAACTTTTTTTGCATTATGGCGACTTAGCGGACGCTTCCAGCATCTCGCGCTTGCTCGAAAAAATTGTGCCCGATGAAATTTATAATTTAGCCGCACAGAGCCACGTAAAAGTCAGTTTCGACATTCCAGAATACACGACAGATGTTGACGCCACAGGCACTTGCAGAATTCTCGATGCCATCAAAGACACACGAATCAAAACCAAATTTTATCAAGCTTCATCCAGCGAAATGTTCGGAAAAGTTCAAGAAATTCCGCAAAAAGAAACTACGCCATTTTATCCACGCAGCCCTTATGCCTGCGCCAAACTTTACTCGCATTGGCTGACAGTAAATTACCGCGAAAGTTACGGAATTTTTGCCTGCAGCGGAATTTTATTTAACCACGAATCTCCGCGTCGCGGCGAAACTTTCGTCACACGCAAAATCACTCGTGGTCTTGCTGACATTCTCGCTAAAAAATCTGACAAACTTTACCTCGGAAATCTCGACGCCAAACGCGATTGGGGTTTTGCTGGAGACTATGTCGAAGCCATGTGGCTCATGCTTCAACAAGATGTTGCTGACGATTACGTAATTGCCACGGGTGAAACTTATTCGGTGAAAGAATTCCTCGACGAAGCTTTCGGTTATGTCGGTTTGGATTGGAAAAAATATGTTGAAATTAGCGAAAAATATTTCCGTCCAGCAGAAGTTGATTTGCTAATCGGAGACGCAACAAAAGCGCGAAAAAATCTTGGTTGGAAACCAAAAGTTAATTTCAAAGAATTGGTGAAAATGATGGTGGATGCTGACTTGGCGAAGGCTGGAGTTTCTCGTTAATTTAAAATTACCACGAATGAGAAAGACAAAAAATTCAGAAATTTTTATCGATGATATCGATGCTGAGAATCAGAAAAATTTTTCTGACGATGATTCCGAAAGCCGTCTTCACATCAGCATTCTCAGCACTACAGACCAATATCAAGAAATTGAAATTCTCTACGGCAATAAAAAAAAGGTGAGAAAAATTACAAAATTTTTACCGAAATTTATCTCCAACACTTTGACGCCATCTTTGAGAATTGGTCTAATAAATTCCTCAAATTTAAGCCGTGGTTTAGAAAAAAGCGGAGTGGTTTTGCATGAAAAATTTTTACGAATTTTAGCAAAAATAAATCGCGTTTCTGAAATCAAAACTGCTGAAAAAATTTGGGATAGTGAAGAGAGGATAACAACGTCCGAAAAAACAATTTTAGTGGCGGTGATGAATCACTTGAGGCCAGAATCAGAGCGCCTCAACCGGTTAGATGTCTCGTTGCGATCAAACGAAATTTTCGATCAAAATTCTTTTAAAAATTTTATCGCAGAAGTTTTGGATTTAACAAGAAATTCACAAAAATTAATCCCAATTTTATTTGGAAATTTAACCGAAAAATTAAGCGAAGAAAAGCAATCAAGCTTGGCTAATTCTTTGGAAAAAATTATTGCTGAAACAGACGAATCAAAACGCAGCAATCAAATAAAATTTTTACAAAAAATTATCAACGAAACTGGAAACGAGAAAAATAATTTACGCAGTTCTTTTTGATGAAAAATTCTCGCATAATTTTTGGTCTAGGTTCAAATCTTGGTGATCGTAATTTTTATCTCGATGAAGCAGTGCGCGAGTTAGAAACGCAATTGTTCTTAACCAATTCAAGAAAATCAAAAATCTTCAAAAATCCGGCGATGCTTTTGCCGAATTCTCCGCGTGATTGGGATCGCGAATTTTTTAACATCGCCTTCTCCGCTGACATTGATTTACAAAAATTTCCGCCAGAAAAAATTTTAGAAATTGCCAAAAAAATCGAAAAAAAATTAGGAAGAATTGATCGCGAAAAATGGGCGCCGCGGGAAATCGATGTGGATATTTTAGCGATTGAAAATCTGAAAATTAAAATTGCTGACAAGTTGACAATTCCGCATGCTGGGCTGTTCCAGCGGGATTTTTTTTTGATGACGGCCAAGGAGATTGAGGGAGAGCTGCTTGAAAAGACTAGGGAAATTCTTATCTAGAAAAACACTCCGTGTCATGCTGAGTCTGTCGAAGCGTGATTCGTGCCACCGTACCCTGAATCACACTTCGCCCTTCGACAGGCTCAGGAGGCTCAGTGTGACATCTCAAAGCTCAGTGTTACATCTCAAATAATTCCCAATTTTATGAACCTCGAACGCTACACCGAAAAAACGCAGTCCCTCCTTCAAACCGCGCAAACACTGGCTCTAAGTCGTGGGCATCAGAAATTTTTGCCGGAACATTTATTGGCGGTGATGCTCGATGATTTGGACGGACTCGCCCAAAAATTAATCTCTTTCTGCGACGGCAATGTCGAAATTCTAAAAGCGGAAATCACGCAGGCGCTGAAAAAAATTCCGAGCATCGAAGGAAGTGGCGCTGGAAATATTTCTTTGTCGCAAGAATTGGCGCGGGTTTTCGTGCTTGCAGAAAAAATTTCCGATCAAAATTCGGATCAATTCGTCACTGTCGAACGACTCCTCCAAGCAATTCTCGAAGATGAAAAAAATGAAGCGGCAAAAAATTTGAAGCTTGCTGGGGTCACTGTACAAGCACTTCGCGCTGCTATCCAAAAAATTCGTGCTGGAAAAAAAGCGAGCTCAGCTTCAGCAGAATCAACTTACCAAGCGCTCGAAAAATACGCGCAAGATTTAACCAAAAAAGCACGTGAGGGCAAAATTGATCCCGTCATTGGTCGTGACGAAGAAATTCGTCGCGCGATGCAAGTTCTCTCGCGCCGCACCAAAAATAATCCCGTTTTAATTGGCCAACCCGGAGTCGGCAAAACCGCGATTGTCGAAGGTTTAGCGCAGCGAATAATTAACGGCGACGTGCCCGAAAGTTTGAAAAATAAAAAACTAATGGCGCTCGACATGGGCGCGCTGATTGCGGGCGCGAAGTTTCGCGGTGAGTTCGAAGAGCGATTGAAGGCAGTGCTGAACGAAGTCGAAAATAATGACGATGTGGTTCTCTTCATTGACGAACTTCACTTGCTCGTTGGCGCCGGAAAAACTGACGGCGCGATGGATGCGTCGAACCTACTCAAGCCTGCTTTGGCGCGGGGTACGCTTCACTGCGTTGGCGCTACGACTCTCGACGAATATCGGCGCTACATCGAAAAAGATGCGGCTTTGGCGCGACGTTTCCAACCGGTCTACACCGAAGAGCCAAGCGTTCCCGACACGATTTCAATTTTGCGCGGCATCAAAGAAAAATACGAAGTTCACCACGGAATTAAAATTAAGGATGCGGCTCTCGTTGCAGCGGCGACGCTGTCTCATCGCTACATAACAGATCGCTTTTTGCCCGACAAGGCAATTGATTTAATCGACGAAGCAGCAAGCAGTTTGAAAATTGAACTTGATTCAAAACCGACAGAACTCGACGAAACTGATCGCAAAATAATTCAGTTAAAAATCGAGGCCGAAGCCTTGAAAAAAGAGGATGATCAGGCTTCGCAAGATCGTTTAAAAAAACTTAATTCGGAGCTTAAAGAGTTCGAAAAAAAGTCGGCGGAAATGACCTCGCTGTGGCAGACCGAAAAAATGAAACGCGGCAAAGCCAATGATCTCAAAAGCAAAATCGAACAAGCGAAATTCGAACTCGAAAAAGCGCAGCGCGAAGGAAATTTGGCGAAGGCGGGTGAGCTCACTTACGGCAAAATTCCGGAGTTACAAAAAGAGCTGGAAGGCCTTGATGGCGCTGCTTCTGAGATGGTACGAGAATCAGTTGGCGAAGATGACATTGCGGCAATTATTGCAAAAGTTACTGGCATTCCTGTCGATAAAATTCTCTCCGGTGAGAAAGAAAAATTGCTAAAAATGGAAGAACTTTTGCGCCAAAGAGTTGTTGGGCAAGATGCCGCGTTGAAGGCGATTTCTGATGCGGTGCGCCGTTCGCGCGCGGGGCTGCAAGATCAAAATCGTCCGATAGGATCATTTTTATTTTTAGGGCCAACAGGAGTCGGAAAAACTGAAGTTTGCAAAGCGCTAGCTGAATTTATTTTCGACGACGAATCGGCAATTTTACGAATCGACATGAGCGAGTTCATGGAGAAGCATGCCGTTGCACGCTTGATTGGCGCACCTCCCGGATATGTGGGATTTGAGCAAGGTGGAGTTTTGACCGAAGCAGTTCGTCGCCGTCCCTACCAAGTTATTTTATTCGACGAGGTCGAAAAAGCGCATCACGATGTTTTTAATATTTTGCTGCAAGTGCTTGATGACGGCCGTCTGACTGACTCGCAAGGCCATGTCGTAAATTTCACCAACTCGATAATTATTTTAACTTCGAATTTAGGTTCGCAGTTTTTGACGAATTTAGGCGAAGAAGAAAAAGTTGAGAGCGTGCAAGAGAAGGTGATGGACGTGGTTCGCAGCCATTTTCGTCCCGAGTTTTTAAATCGCCTCGACGAAATTATTTTATTCAACAAGCTCAGCCGCAAAAATATGGAAGGCATCGTCGAGACCCAATTCGCGCGCCTTGCCAAGAGATTGATGCTGAAAAATATTAAACTCGAACTCGATAAATCTGCCAAAAATTATTTAGCGGCGAAAGGCTACGATTCTGTCTACGGTGCCCGACCGTTGAAGCGCCTGATCCAACGCGAGATCGAAAATATTTTAGCGGAGAAAATTCTGCGCGGGGAAATTGCTGATGGGCAGAGTGTGGAGGTGAAAGGGAAGGGTGAAGGGCTGGAGTTCTTAGTCGGATAATTTTTGTGATGTCATGCTGAGCCTCCTGAGCCTGTCGAAGAGCGAAGCATGATTCTGGGCCAAAAACACACGGTGCCCTTGAATCAAATTTCGCTCTTCGACAGGCTCAGGAGGCTCAGCATGACATCGAATAAAGATTTGACGCACGTGCGTCAAATTTAAATTTTCCAACCATCAAATGAAAAAAATCGCAATTTTCGTCGACATCCAAAACATCTACTACACCACAAAGGAAGCCTATTCGCGCAATTTTGATTACAATAAATTTTGGGCGACTGTCACAAAAAATCGACAGGTTGTGAAGGCGATTGCTTACGGAATTGCACGTAATGACGAGAAGCAAAAACAGTTTCAAAATATTTTGCGAGGCATTGGTTTTGAGGTGAAATTAAAACCATTCATTCAACGCAAAGATGGCTCGGCGAAAGGTGATTGGGATGTTGGAATTGCGCTGGATGTGATGGAATATGCAAGTGGCTGTGACGTTGCGCTTCTAGCATCAGGAGATGGTGATTTTGATTTGTTGGTTCAAAAAGTCAGAGAAAAGTTCAAAGTCGAATTCGAAGTTTGCGGCGTGCCAAACCTGACGGCAGAGTCGTTAATAAAATCTGCGGATAAATTTATTCCGATTGGAAGTGATCTGCTTTTGTGAATTAGCAATTACTGACTCTAGCTAACTCTTACCCCCCATTTTTTTCCCAAATATTTTTCAATCGCCTGTCTTTCCTCTGTCTTCAAAACACGATCGAAAACTATTAGCTCGGCGATGTAGCCGCTGTAATAATTTCCGCTGACGAGGTCGGCAGCGATTGTGGTATTGGCATTGGCGGTGAGAACTCCGGTGCGGCCGGTGTCGTTGCCATCGGCAGTGCCGTCGACATAAATATTTCTGGCGCCGCTGGTGGAATTGCGCGTGGTGCAAATAACGTGAGCGTAGTTGTCGCTGATGGTGACGGTGCCGGTTAAAGTTGAATCAGGATTGCCGGTAAAAGTTTTGGCGTATCCGCCGCCAATGGCGAGGGCGATTGAATCGTCGGTGACTCCACCAACCTCAGAAGTGAAAATTGCCTTCCCCGCATAAGCTTGTCCGGTGTTGCCTGCGACGGAAGTTTTAATCACTGCGAAAAATGAAAAATCTTGGCTGATGGCGTTGGAGATGCTGAGGTAGTCGTTACTGCCATCAAATTGGATTGCCGGCAAACCGTTGATAATATTGGTTTTGTAGAGTGGTCTCGAAGCGTCTGTCGATTGCGAGGGATTTGTTTTTATTGTGATTTGCGGATTATAGTCATTCCAACTGCTGACCTTATCTCCATCTTCTGGAGGCGTTGAATTTGTTGTGCTGGTGACGCCTCCTTCGATAGTCGGTTCAATCCAAAGAGTCAGATTTTTTATTGACGAAACTGGCGCGCTTTGCGTTTGAGTTTTAGCGGAAGCGAGTTTCATTTGTAGTGTCAAGCGACTCGCTGAAGTAATCCCAGCAATGAGAATTCCGATGATTAAGATGACGATTGAAAGTTCGATTAAGGAAAAGCCGGAAGATTTTTTTTGCATTTTTTGAAAATTTCTTTGATTGATTTAGGTGAGGTGAGACAAGGGCTAGAAAGATGTAGCACAAGAAAGATTTTAGTGTTGGCTTCAAATCAATTTTTTTTGTTATTTTTTGAAACTGAAAAAAAACTCAGATTTTTTTTAGCCAAAAGTTCCCGTAGGAAGGAAGCTCGACGCTGATGATTCAACTTAACGACGGTACAAATTACATCGAGCTAGTAATCAACTTTCAAAAAATATAAACCACAAGCTGGGGCGTTGGGACCGGATTTTGTTCGGTCTTGCACCTCTAAAATTTTTTTTATTTCTGCTGCAAAAAGTTTTCCTGATCCGATCCAAACCAGCGTCCCAACTATGTTGCGGACCATGTGATGTAAAAAAGATTTTGCGCTGATTTCAAATAAAATTTCTTCACCCAATTTTTCAATCGTGATTTTTTTTACAGTTCTAATCGGAGATTTTGCCTGACATTCCGCATCACGAAAAGAAGAAAAATCATGTTCGCCGATTAAAAATTCTGCAGCTTTCTTCATTTCTTCGACATCAAGTTTTTGCGCAACATGCCAAGCTCGATTTTTTTCGATGGTCAATGGAGCCTTGCGGTTGATGATGCGGTAACGATAGTGACGCATTTTAGCATCGAAGCGAGAATGAAAATTTTCGTCAACTTCCTCGCAACTCAAAACAGAAATATCTTCCTCGCGCAAATAATTATTCAACCCCATCTGGATTTTGTAGGGCGTGAATTTTTTGTTGAGATTGAAATGAATTACTTGGCCTAAAGCGTGAACCCCAGCATCAGTTCTGCCAGAAGCAAAAATTTTCGGCTGCTCTTGCGAAAGCTTGTGAATCGCGGCTTCCAGCGCTTCTTCGACAGATTTTTGTTGCAGGCCAAATTGTTTTTGAAAGCCGCAATAATTCGTGCCGGCATATTCGATTGTGAGTTTAAAAAACATTTCTGGAGAGGTGTTTATATTCGTTATATTCGTTATTTTTCGTGGCGATGTAGCCATTTTCTTCTTTGGCAAAATATTCGAAAAGCTTTGTTAGGCCTGCTTTCGTAGCGGATAGTAAAATTTGAACTTCTTCATTTTTATCGCAGATTTTTTTTATTTCTCCAGATTTCGAAGAAGATAATTTCCAATAATTTAGCGACTCAATTGCCATCTCTTCAAGCAGTGCTAATGCTGCGATTGTGAGCTGTGGATCATTTCCAGAAATCACATCTTTTTTGCTTGAAACTTGTCCAGTTTTGTAATCAAAAATTTCTGCATTTCCTTCGTTGTTGCAAATTACTCGATCAATTTTTCCGCTGATTAAAACTTCGCCGAGCTGCAATTTTACGGGCACTTCCAAGTGATTCACTAATCCAAAAAAGCTTTCATTTTTTTCTTTGAAGTCAGAAAAAATATTTTCGAATTTTGGCCACCAAATTAATTTTGCTTCTTCGGATAAAAAATATTCGTCGAAGATTTTGTGTAGTTTTTTTGATGAATTTGTCTCGTTTGGATTTCTTACAAACTCCTCCAAAGCCTTGTGAACAAAGCTTCCAAACTCTGCGTAAGAGGGTTCGAAATCAATTTTTTCTAGCTCGCGAAGTTGCAGAATTTTTTTTGCATAAATCGAATAAGGATCGGAAATTAATTTTGAAATTTCGGTGATGGAAAATTTTTTGGGACGAAATTCTATTTTTGGTTTTGGGTCTGGAACCTTTATTTCTTTGGGCGCAGCAGAGTTCAATTTTTTTAGAGCAGAAAAAATTTCAGCACCTTCATCAATTTTTACGCCAATTTTTTTGCACAGAGTTTTAAGTTTGAGAAGAAATGGCGACTCGATAAGAATCGCGCTGCCACTGCTTTTGCAGCGAGTTAAAATTACAGATTTATTCGAAAGATAATTGCAAAAATCATAAGCATTCTGTCCGATTTTTTTTAGAACTTTGTCAATTTCCAAATCTTTTCTGATCTTTTTTCCCAGCCAATTTTCTGACTCAATTTCTGGAAAACTTCCCTCATTTAGCGATGCAATTATTACCAAATCATAATTCAACAATCTGGCCTCGAGAGGAGACAGGATCTGGATTGGTGACGATGAATCAGACTTTTCAAAAAAGCTAATTTGTGACAATAAAGTTTGAAATGTTTTGAGTAAATTTTGTGGCTCAATTTCCAAATCTGTTTGCGATTTTAATTTTTCAAAAAATTCAAAAATTTCAATTTGTGCCGATTCTTTTTCGAGTAATTCGGACCAAGTTTTTTGGCTAAAATTTTCTGCTGAGTTGATGAGTAGCTTGGTTTGGGAGGATATGGTGTTGGATCCTAAAGCGAGTTCAGGATGACGCGCTTGAGTTTGTGTGTCGTAATCCCGAACTTGTTTCAGGATCCTAAAATTATCACAAAATTCAGAAAAAAAATCAGATAAAGTTTCGTCACCAAGAACTTTTAACTTCTTCAAAATCCCCGCTAATCCTGATTCCGGACGATCTTCTCGTAAAATTTTAATTTCAAAATCAGTTAAAATTTTTTGATTCTGCGAATAGCGACAAAGCGGATTTTTCAGGATTGCTAGTAAAACATGTGAATCAAAATCG
>CAINKA010000076.1 GCA_903849835.1 uncultured Alphaproteobacteria bacterium | reverse complement strand
TTCTGAAATTTTTCGCGACGCAAATTTAAAATAAAAGTTTGCATCGGCGCAGGCAGGCTGTGCGGGATTTCGCGCTTGATTATTTCACCATTTTTTATCGCATCGATTTTGTAAGAATTAGCCCACTTGCGCGCGATATTTTCCTGACGCATGTCATATTTTTGCGATTTAAAAGCCTCCACCAAAACGTTATTATCGCGGTAGTAATCAAAAGTGATTTGGTCGAAATTATAGCGTCCGCGATTCACCGGCAAATCCTTCGCCCAATAATTTTTTACTCGCTCAAAAGTGACGGAGCGATTTGGTTTTACTTCCTTGATTTTGTAGGGCCCAGAACCAAGTGGAGGAGTTAAAGTTGTCTTTGAAAAATCTGTCTGACTGTAAAAATTTTTTGGTAAAATTGGCAGTGATGCCACAAGAATTGGCAGCTCACGATTGTGATTATTTTTGAATAAAAATCGTACTAAATGTGAGTTGATTTTCTTCACCTCTTTCACGTCGCGAAAGGCCATTTTGTAGGATGGATGACCATCTTTAACTAGAGCGTTAAAAGTAAAAACAACATCGTCAGCAGTGATACTTGAGCCGTCGTGAAAGCGTGCATTTTTCCGCAATTTAAATTCGATCCAAGACTTGTCTGGCGCAAGTTTAATGCCCTCTGCAATGAGTCCGTAGCGCGCAGAAATTTCATCATCATTACCTTCGGTTAAACTATCGTAGAGATAGGACAGGCCTGACGCAGAGATACCTTTCAAAATGAACTGGTTGAGATTATTAAACCCACCCTCCACCGCAAATTTTACCTCACCGCCTTTAGGCGCATCAGGATTTACGTAGTCAAAATGTTGAAAATTTTTTGGATATTTTAGATCGCTGAAGGTTGAGATAGCGTGGTGAAAATCGTTGCTGGCAGAGGCTTGGCAGCAAAAGAAGAAAAAGAACGGGATGAAGAATTTAACATTTAACATTTGGCATTTAGCATTTGATTGAAGCCAGTTTGTTAAATGTTAAATGTTAAATGCTAAATGAAAATAATTCGTAATTCTAGCCACCCCACCCCACCCCTCGCCCTTACAATCGGCAACTTCGACGGCGTGCATTTGGGGCATTTAAAAATCATCGATGAAGTAAAAAAAATCGCCAAAGAAAAAAATTTAGCTTCAGCAATTTTAACTTTTGAACCTCACCCAATTTCTTTTTTTAATCCTGCAAAAGCTCAAGATTTCAGAATCAATAGCCTTGCAGAAAAGCTAAAAATTTTCTCAGAAAAAAAAATTGATTACGTCATTATTTTGCCATTCAACAAAATTTTTTCAGAGATTTCTGCATCAGATTTTGTGCAAAAAATTCTCGTTGAAGCCTTGGATGTAAAGCACTTGACGATCGGTTACGATTTTACTTTCGGAAAAAATCGTGAAGGAAATTTTAAGCTTTTAGAAGAAGAATCTCGAAAATTTAATTTCACTTTAACCGAAATTTTACCGGTAAAAAATCACGAGCAAACTTGCTCTTCGAGCGCAGTTAGAAAGCTCCTCAGGGAAGGAAAAATTGCAGAAGCAAATAAAATTTTAGGAAGAGCTTTTGCGATTTCTGGACTTGTAAATGAAGGAAAAAAACTAGCGTCGCAACTTGGATTTCCTACCGCCAACCTAATCACCAAGCCACACCTAATCAAACCAAAATCCGGCGTCTACAAAACCAAAACCTTCATCCCATTTTTAAAAAAAGAATTTCTTTCAATCACCAACTTCGGATTAAAACCGACGCCTTACGCCTTACACCTCACGCCTAATATCCACCTCTTCGAAACCCATCTCCCAAACTTTTCTGAAAATATTTACGGTAAAAAAATCATCGTTGAATTTATCGATTTCATTCGCGAAGAGAAAAAATTTACGTCGCTTGAGGAATTGAAGGAACAAATCGCGAAAGATGTAAAAAAAATCACCTTGTAATTTTTTTGTTATTTTTATTTTATTCGCGCCCCGCATTTTCTACAAAAATCAAAATTAATGCAAAAATTTAACAACCTCACTTCCAACGCTGCCGCACTGCCTTTGATCAATATCGACACCGATATGATCATCCCAAAACAATTCCTCAAAACCATAAAAAGAACCGGGCTTGGCAAAAATCTTTTTCACGAAATGCGTTTCGATTTAAATGAAAAAGAAATTCCAGATTTTGTTTTGAATAAACCTGCTTTCAAAAATTCTAAAATCCTTGTTGCAAAAGATAATTTTGGCTGCGGATCCAGTCGTGAGCACGCTCCATGGGCATTGCTTGATTTTGGAATTCACTGCGTAATCGCTCCATCTTTCGCGGATATTTTTTTCAATAATTGTTTTAAAAACGGCATTTTGCCCGTCACTCTTCCGTCGGATCAAATCGATGAATTGCTAAAATTTGCAGCGGACGAAACTAACAGCATGACCATTGACTTGCCGAAGCAAGAAGTGTGCGCTGCAAATAAAATCTATAAATTTGAAATCGATCCATTTAGAAAACATTGCTTAGTCGAAGGCTTGGATGACATTGGATTAACACTACAAAAATCAGAAAAAATTTCTGAATTCGAAAATAAAAATCGTACTGAAACTCCGTGGCTTTATTAGTCGTAAGTCGATAGTCGTAAGTCGTAAGTCGCTCCGAATTCGGTCTGACTTACGACTTATAACTTACGCCTTACGCCTAAAATTTTTTAACAAAAATTTTTTGAAATTATGACAATTTTAGCTGGAAAAAAAGGCCTAATCATGGGCGTCGCTAACAACCGCTCGATCGCTTGGGGCATTGCAGAAGAATGTAAAAAATATGGCGCTGAGCTCGCATTCACCTATCAAGGCGAAGCATTACAAAAACGCGTAGAACCTCTTGCTGCCTCAGTTGGATCTGACATCGTTCTTCCTTGCGACGTGACAGACTCTGCATCAGTAAAAAAAGTTTTTGAAGATCTTGAGAAAAAATGGGGCAAACTGGATTTCTTGGTTCACGCCATCGCCTACTCCGACAAGGAAGAGCTCCGTGGAAAATATCTCGACACTTCTCCAGGAAATTTTACCAACACCATGAACATCTCCGCCTTCTCGCTCGTTGCAGTCGCAAAAGAAGCGGAACCTCTGATGAAAAAAGCTGGCGGCGGCAGCATCATTACCCTCAGCTATTACGGCGCTGAAAAAGTTATGCCTCACTACAACGTGATGGGCGTTGCAAAAGCGGCTCTTGAAGCCTCCGTGCGCTACCTTTCGATGGATATGGGCAAAGATAACATTCGCGTTAACGCCATTTCTGCCGGCCCAGTTAAAACTTTGGCAGCCAGCGGAATTGGAGACTTCCGCCTCATTTTCAAATGGAATGAATATAACTCCCCACTACGTCGCAACGTGTCGCTGCAAGATGTCGGAGGTGCTGGCGTTTTCCTACTTTCTGATTTGGGAAATGGTGTAACAGGCGAAACTCTTCACGTCGACGCCGGCTATCACGTCGTTGGAATGAAAGCCCCAGACGCGCCAGATATTTCAATCGTAAAAGACGAGTAAATAAAAAGTCGTCAGTCGTAAGTTAAACGAAGTTTGAATCGACTGACCGCTGACAACTGACGACTAGCTAAATGTTTATTAACCACCACCCCTTCCTCATCATAATCTCCTCCCCATCCGGCGCAGGCAAATCAACGCTTTGTCGCATGACGATTCAAAGCGATCCGCTGATTAAACTTTCGATTTCCGCAACAACTCGCAAGCAACGGCCACAAGAAATTAACGGCCAACATTATTTTTTTTTGAGCCAAGATGAGTTTGATGAAATGAAAAAAAATGGTGAATTTTTAGAGCATGCAAAAGTTTTTGATCACAATTACGGCACGCCAAAAAAAATGGTTGATGATGAATTAAAAAATGGCAGCTGTGTGCTTTTTGACATTGACTGGCAAGGCGCCAGACAGATCAAAGAAAAATTCGATCACGATTCTGTTGTCTCGATTTTTATCCTTCCCCCCTCGATGCAAGAGCTTGAAAGACGTTTGCGCGCTCGCGCTCAAGATCCCGAAGAAATCGTTCAAAGCCGCATGCAAAAAGCTCGTGACGAAATCAGCCACTTCGACGAATATGATTTTATTTTGGTGAATGACGACCTAAACAGCACCTATCAAAAAATCCGCTCAATCATTGAAGCCAAACGAGTTGCGCGGCAAAGCAAAGTTGATTTGAAAAAGTTGATTGAGCAATTTTCTTAGCATGTCACATCTTATCCATTCCGTCACAGACTTCCTCATCACCTTCATCGATCAAATTGGTTATTTCGGAATTTTTATTGGGATGTTTTTGGAAAGCACCTTGCTGCCGATTCCAAGTGAGCTGATCATGATCCCAGCCGGAATGAGCGCTGCGCAAGGCGGGATGAACATTTACATCGCAACGATCGTGGGAATTTTGGGAAATATTTTTGGCGCAATTTTTAGTTATTATCTCGCTGCCTCAATTGGCCGAACAATTCTTTTTCGCGTCGGAAAATATTTTTTTGTGAAAGCCGCTACAATCATAAAAATCGAAGAATTTTTTAAAAATCACGGACCGATTTCAGTCTTTATTGGAAGGCTTTTACCGGGTTTTCGTCACTTCATTTCTCTTCCAGCCGGAATTGCAAAAATGGAACTGAAATTATTTTTTATTTACACCGCAAGCGGATCAATAATTTGGACGAGTATTTTATCGGCCTTGGGATTTTTTATCGGAGGAAATCAGGATCTAATCGCGGAACATCTTCATCAAATCATCATCACCTGCGCAATTTTATGCGCGATAATTATCGCCATTTACATATTTCGTAAACCGGCGCGGAAATAGGCGTAGCCTGTAAAAACGGTTAAAGCAGCAGCCAAAATAAAAAGCAGCCTCGAAGTAAAAACGATGAAATCGACAAATAAAAATTTAGTTCCCATTTCAACAAATCCACCAACCCAACTGTAAACCGCGTAAGACGAGCCCTTCTCTCCCAGCAGCAATCCACCAATCGCCAACATCTGTATAAAAGTTTTATATTTTGCTAATTTGCTCACGGGAACAGAAACGCGAAATTCGGCGAGAAACTCGCGCAGGCCTGATACCAGCACTTCACGGCAAATAATAATCAAGCCTGCAATTAAAATCAGCTGATCGCTCGGATTAAATTTTATCAACATCACGATCGTCACAATCACCAAAAGCTTATCCGCAATTGGATCTAAACATTTTCCAAAATTTGACTGCGCCTTCAATTTGCGAGCAAGATGTCCGTCGAAATAATCCGTGATCGCAGCAAGGCCAAACAGCGTCGCCGCAATGATGTGAGAAACTTTTCCCGGAATGTAAAAAGATAAAATCAGAACCGGAATTATGACGATGCGAAAAGTTGTTAAGAAATTTGGGATTTTACTCATTTCGGAAATTTTAGATTAAATTATTCATCACTAAGTTTTTCTTTCTTCGACACTATTTCCACTTTCATCTTCGCCTCATCCAGCCTTTTAGCGCAATGTTCCCGCAAAAAATTTCCTTCTTCGTAAAGCTCAATCATCGAGTCGAGATTTATTTTTTGCGAAGATAAAATTTCAACGATTTCCTCTAGTCGAGTCATCGCAGATTCAAAACTCATTTTGGAAATTTTCTTCTCGAAATTTTTTGGGGATGGTTTTGTCATTTTTAAAACTATTTTTTTATTTTCTAATTATCGCCGCTTCTTCAGCAGCAGCAGCGCTAGCTCCACCTTTTAACTCCGTAGCAGGAATGCATGGATCTCCTCCAGCGTTAGCTAAACGGATTTTAAAATCTTCGCTAGAAACAAACTTCGAAACTTTTTCACATTCCAATTCATCAGCAATTTTTCTGATGGCATCACCGTTTTCTGCTACGCTCAATGGCAATTGTAATCTGGAATTGAGTTCGGATTCATTCATCAAAAAGACTAGCATTTTTAACAAAGGTTTTAACACGCCGCGAGCCTCTTCTGTTTTTACTCTCTCATAGTCATCCATCGCTTTGCCCAATTGAATAGCAGCAAATTCAGCTGTGATCGTCATGCGATTTTTACTCATAAATTTTTTAGAATTTGTTATTTCATCAAATCAAAAAGCGGCGCTTCTCCACCGTTTTTGTCAGTGAGGCGAATGGGATATTGGTCGGAAAAACAAGCGTCGCAATATTGCGGATTTTCGTCATTTCGTTTTGATTTCAAAATCGCGCGGTAAAGGCCGTCGAGCGAAATGTAGTGCAGCGTGTCGACGCCAATAATTTTGGCGATTTCTGCGACGGAATTATTCGCCGCAATTAAATGTTTTTTGTCGGGAGTGTCGACGCCGTAGAAGCAAGGCGAGATTGTTGGCGGCGAAGCAATCAGCATGTGAACTTCGGTGGCTCCCGCGTCGCGAATCAGCTGCACAATTTTTTTCGAAGTGGTGCCGCGCACAATGCTGTCGTCGATCAAAACCACCCTCTTGCCTTTGATCACCGAGAGATTGGCATTGTGTTTGAGCTTGACGCCGAAGTGACGAATGCGGTCAGTTGGCTCAATGAAAGTGCGGCCGACGTAATGATTGCGAATGATCCCGAGCTCGAAAGGAATTTTCGATTCCATTGCGTAACCAATCGCCGCCGGCACGCCAGAGTCAGGCACGGGCACGATTACGTCAGCGTCAATTCTCAATTCGCGCGCCAATTCAATGCCGATATTTTTGCGCATTTCGTAAACATTTTTTCCCTCAACTGCACTGTCAGGACGGGCGAAATAAACGTACTCGAAAATGCAAAATTTTGGTGATTGTGGAGTGAAAGGCTTCAGTGATTTGACGCCGCTTTTGTCGATCAAAATCATCTCGCCGTGAGCAATGTCGCGTTCGAATTTGGCGCCAATAATGTCGAAGGCGCAAGTCTCTGAAGCTACAACGTAGGCGTCACCAAGTCGTGCCAGAGAAAGCGGACGCACACCGTGCGGATCACGCAGCGCCACGATTCCATCCTTGTGAATAATGACGAGCGAAAATGCGCCTTCGATCTGCGAAGTAGCGTCGATTATTTTTTCCTGCAGCGTCGCTTTTTGACTGAGCGCAATGAGGTGAATGATGATTTCGGTATCCATCGTCGATTGAAAAATCGAGCCGCGTTTGATGAGACGATTGCGCAGCGTGTCAGCATTGGTGAGGTTGCCATTGTGGGCGATGGCCAGAAATCCGAAACTGAACTGCGCGTAAATTGGCTGAAAATTCCGCGCGGTTTTTTTGCCGGCGGTGGAATAGCGCACGTGACCAATCGCCGAATCGCCTTCGAGTTTTTGCACCACTTCTGCGGAAGTAAAATTATCCGCGACCAAACC
This sequence comes from uncultured Alphaproteobacteria bacterium, assembly GCA_903849835.1. Lineage (GTDB taxonomy): Bacteria > Pseudomonadota > Alphaproteobacteria > Rickettsiales > UBA1997 > UBA2645. The sequence goes on along the minus strand of CAINKA010000076.1, from coordinate 4,746 downwards.
GTCCGCGAAATGCGCCGAAAAAAGCTCGCCCGACATCGAAATTATTCCCGCCGCTTCTTGTCCGCGATGCTGCAAGGCGTGAAGCCCGAGAGCAGTGTTTACGGCGGCGTCGGGGGATCCGAAGATTCCAAAAATTCCGCATTCTTCGTGAAGTTCGTCGAGCATAAAGTTTAGAAAAATTTTGTCATTTTTTGGTGTCATGCTGAGCTTGTAGAAGCATGATTCTTTGCACTATGCCTCGAATCATACTTCGATAAGCTCAGCATGACACCGAAAATTATTACCGAACAGCGTCGTAGTTCGATCGCGACATGAGATATTTGTAAACCATCAAATTCTCCATAATTCTTTGCACGTAATTTCTCGTTTCTGAGTAAGTGATGAGCTCGATCCAATCGATCACTTTATCCAAATCTTTTTCTTTGCGAGGATCGTAAAACTCGTTGATCCAACGCTGCGTAGCATTTGGACCGGCATTGTAGGATGCGATTGCTAACATTTCCGATCCGTCAAAACGATCGATTAATTTTTTGATGTAATGTGAACCGAGCTGGACGTTGTATTTGATGTCAGTTGCAAGTTTGTTTTTATCGTAAGCAATTCCCATGTCTTTGGCTACCAACTTTGCCGTTCCTGGCATTAATTGCATGAATCCAATCGCGCCGACTTGACTCAGCGCCATCGGTGCAAAACCACTTTCTTGCTTGATGATTGCATGCACTAGTGGCGCATATTCATCGCTCGTAACTTCCTTCACGATTTGAAATTTATCCTTGATAAAAAAAACATTTTTCTTCGCCGCTATTCGCGAAAGTTTTGCATCAAGCTGGCGGTCACCGAGTTCATTGATGATTTTCATGATAACCGCAATTTGCCCTTCGCTGGATGAGTTCAAAACTAGCCATTCGAAAATTTTTCCGGCATTTGTTTTGTCGCCCGTAATCGCAAGAAGATAGGCCACTTGCGCCGCTTTTGATTCAGAAACTTTATTCATGTCGCGACCCGTAATGTCAGGATCTTTCGGCAAAATTATGTCATCCTGAGCACCCAAACTATCTAGCATGCGATGCTTGTGGAGTGAGAGCTGTCCGTAAAAAAATATCGGATATTTTGATCCAGTTTTATACCATTCAATCGCCTGATCTTTTTTATTCATCGCCTCTGAAGCCATACCCAACCAATAAGCAGCACGAGAAAGAGTGACGGGCTGAGAAACATTTCTGTAAAGATTTTCGAAACGCGTGTAAGCAATTTTTGGCTCATCTAAGAAACGCAGAGCAACCCAGCCACTCATCCATTCCGCTTCCCAAAAATCTGTCGAAGTTTTTGGAAGATTGTGATTTTCAATCAAAACAAATGCGGCTTTGTAATTTTTTTGCTTGATCATCTCGCGAGAATAAAGGCGTCGCAAGCTCCACCATTTTTCTGAAAACTGCGATTGTTTTGGCAAATCTAGCATCAAATCCAAAAGATCATCGAGCTTGTCTTTTGATTTATACCAGGAAATTCGGCGGTAGGACAATCCCTCATTCGCCCGCAATTTTCGTGGCACTGAGAGAATAATTTTATCGATATATTTTGGCGAATCTTGCAGCTCAATTACTGCGGCAAAAAGTTTTTTATGATCATCATTTACGAAATTCATGATGCGGTTGGCATCAGTGATTTTGCCGTCCCAAAGCAATCGATCGATGCGATTAATGTGATCAGTTTCAGTGATTTGATCTTTGTATTTTTGCAAAAAGTTTTTTTCTTCTTCGACGGAAAAATTTTCCTTCACCCAAATATTTGAAATTAAATTTTGGATTTCATTTCGCGCTTTTTCTTTTTGCTCTTCAGATTCTTTTGAGCGAAGCAAAAAATTTATTTTCGACTGCAGCAAATAAATTTTTGATTCTGTAGTTCCCGCAGGATTTGAGTAAAAATACTTTTCGGAAGATTGGTAAGGGATGTTATTCGCAATCGCTACTCTCTCAACGTTTCGACGCAGTTCAGAAATGTTAGGATAAAATGGATTATCGCTAACGAAGCGAGAAATATCGCTGAAGGAAACGGTTTCAGAATTTGGTTTCGAGGTGAATTTATTCCACAAAATTATTTCTTTTAGTGCTTCGGAAAAATCTGGCTTTGATTTTGAATCTTGATTTTTTTCCTTAATTTGCGCCACGAAATTCATGGCTTCGCTGTAATTTTGCCTCTCCAAAGCAGCGCCAACTTTTGCGATGATTTCAAAATCTGCAGCGGTTATTTCGCGCCATAATTTGTCGGTGATAATTTTACGATGAGGAATGATTTTTACGATTGGCTCTGGCGACGCTTCGCCCGCTTGGCTTTGAACATCAATAATCGGATCTCTCGACTCTGTTTTTACCTTTTCCTTTTTAACTGCTTCGACCTGTTTTTTTACAGGACGTTTTTTTGTTGATGAGGTGTGACTGCTGTGTTTTTGCTTATTTGAGTGAGGTTTTGCAGTCGAAGATTTTTTCGAATTCTCAGCTCGCGCTGCAAAATTAAAAATAAGAAAAATCACCGCAATAAGCGCCACACAAGGTTTTACAGCGGTAAGGAATTTTGACACTTTGAGAGATGGGAGTTTTTAAAGTTGAACCTATTCCACAATTTCATAAGCAGCGAAGAAAAATGCGATTTCGTTTTTTGCATTTTCTAAACTGTCGGAACCGTGGACGGAGTTTGCTTCGATTGAAAGAGCGAATTCTTTTCGGATTGTTCCTGCATCAGCATTTGCTGGATTTGTTGCGCCCATAATTTCACGATTTTTTAGCACGGCATTTTCACCTTTTAACACCTGAACTACGACTGGACCAGAAATCATAAACTTCACCAAATCCTTGTAAAATGGGCGTTCGCGGTGAACTGCGTAAAATTCTTCAGCGATTTTTTCTGAGAGTTGAAATCTTTTTTGTGCGACAATTTTTAAGCCCGCATCTTCAAATTTAGCGTTAATTTTTCCGGTTAAATTTCTTTGTGTCGCATCAGGTTTGATGATCGACAATGTTGTTTCGATGGCCATGTTTTTTTGAAAATTAAATTAAAATTATTTCGGCCGCGCACATTTTCAGCACCCAAAAGAAAGTCAATAAAAAGCTCGCTTGCATTTGACTGGTAGCGCTTTTAAGTTTTTTTCTTTGCAAAAAAATTTTAAAAAAAATGTCAAAAAATCAATTTTTATTGGAAGAACTTTTTACCACAATAAAAACAAAAATTGCTGCGAAAGAAAAAAATTCTTACAGCTATGAACTTGCAAAAGCTGGTGTCGAAAAAATTACGCGCAAAGTTGGGGAAGAAGCTTTGGAAGTTGTGATAGCAGCCTTCATTAATGATCGAAATTCAAGCAAAAAAACTCGTCAAGATTTAGTCGGAGAAGTCGGAGATTTATTTTATCACAGTTTAGTTTTACTCGCTTCGCAAAAAATTGAATTTGAAGAAGTTTTAAAAGAATTAGCAGTCCGCAACAAAAAAAATAAATGAACAAGGTAACCCTCTCAAACTCAGCATTAAAGCGCATTCACGAGATTAGGAAAAAAGAAAATAATCGTGAAAAATTTTTGCGTATTTCGATTTCTGGCGGCGGTTGTAGCGGCTTTCAATACATCTTCGAATTGGATTCAAAACATCTAGAAAGTGACATAAAAATTGCCGAAGAAAATTCTGAAATTTTAGCCGTCACAGACGAAACATCTTTGCCATTTTTAAGCGGTGCAGAAATCGAGTTCGTAAAAGAATTGGGCTCCTCTTACTTCAAAGTCACAAACCCGAATGCCAAGGCAAATTGCGGCTGCGGCTCATCTTTTAGTATTTAAGATTTATGAAATCCTTTCAGCAAACTATCCTCGACCTCCAAAATTTCTGGTCCTCTCAAGGCTGTGCAATCCTACAACCAATCGATATTGAGGTCGGCGCTGGCACACTTCATCCCGCTACAATTCTTCGCGCTCTTGGTCCAAAGCCGTGGAAAGTTGCTTATGTTCAACCTTCTAGAAGGCCGACTGATGCGCGTTACGCACAGAATCCAAATCGCCTCAGCCATTATTACCAGTTCCAAGTTTTGCTAAAACCAGCGCCAAAAAATATTAAAGACCTTTACTTGCAAAGCCTTGATTTGATTGGCTTAAACACGAAATCAAATGACATTCGTTTTGTTGAAGATGATTGGGAAAATCCCTCCGTCGGCGCGTCTGGCTTGGGTTGGGAAGTTTGGTTCAACGGAATGGAAATTTCACAATTCACTTACATGCAACAAGTTGGTGGCATTGAATGCGATTTAATTTCCGGCGAAATTACTTACGGACTTGAGCGCATAGCGATGCATATTCAGGGCGTTGACAGCATTTTTGACATCAATTGGAACGGACTTTCTGGAGCTGAAAAAATTTCCTACGGCGATGTTTTTAAGCAGAGCGAGATCGAAAATTCCGCATTCATTTTGGAGCATTCAAACATTGAAAACTTGTTTAAAAATTTTCTCGAAGCCAAACAACAATCGCAAATTTTGGCAGAGAAAAATCTTCCAATCCCAGCATACGAGCAAGCTCTCAAAGCTAGTCATATTTTAAATTTATTAGATGCAAGAAGTGCAATTTCTGTGAGTGAGCGGGCTTCTTACATCAATCAAATTCGAGGTTTGGTGAAGGCGGCGTGTGAGTTGGTAAAATTTAAGATTTAGGATTTTCCTCAATTCTGTTCAATCAAAAGTATAAGAAACCTTAATGTCATGCTGAGCTTGTC
>CAINKA010000075.1 GCA_903849835.1 uncultured Alphaproteobacteria bacterium | reverse complement strand
GTTCCGGCTCTTACCGAACAGTTCCAGTACAAAAATCATATGCAGGTTCCTAAACTGGTTAAAATCTGTTTGAACCAGGGACTTGGTACTGCAATATCTGATAAAAAGATAATTGGAATCTGCGATGTTAGGATACATCTCGTGCAAGTCTTTATTTCTGCCATAAGCCATTTGCAAATTTTGATAAAATATCAATTCATTTCATTTGCAAAAATTTTACAGCATAATCGTCTCAACACAAGAAAAAAACTTACTTTGGTTTAATTCCTATGATCTAGGTGCATTTTTTAAAACATCATCAACAAGCAGAAATTGATGAATTAAAAAAGTTATTAAAATCTGCCGAGAAACTTTAAGTAACTAACATCATAAATTTTAAAAAATGTATAATGCTCTCTATAATGGTCGTTATACCATATAATGAGCATTATATAACACTTTAAATACAAACTGCTTAATGTTTTTTAGGCACGATTAATACGCTTACCAATCAAGCGAATATTATCCGCAGATACTCCATATTCCTTAGCCAAAATCTCCCAATTTGCCAGCGCTGTTTGTGTTTGATCGATAATTTCGACAATGCGTGTTTTGGCTATTTTAGCTTTTTGCCCCAACTTAACTAGATGATCGACACTGGGATTTCGTCCTTCACCAACAACCATAGTGCTTTGCTCACCGCGTGGACCAGATGAGAAAGTTAAGTCATAAGCTGGCGACAATTTCCATTCTCCTTTTTGATTCATCAAGAAACTGAAATTTTTGGAATGATCATCGCGATTATGGGCAAGCACATTAAACACAGCCAGTTGATATAACCTTTCAATTTCGCGGGCATCGCGGGTAAGTGCAGATGTGAGCGCAATTAAATCTTCATAATCAAGTGATGGCACTCTGAAATCAGAATATAAAAGCCCGCAGGCAGTGTGCATATGAAAGCGTTGCTTACCATTTCTATCAAAACGCTTAACTGCAAAATAACCCGCACTTTTCTTAGCTGAAAATAGGTGAACATCAGGCATGGAAATCCCAGCTTTTTTAGCCATTAATGCATAAACATATTCAATTGCACCAGAGTCCGCACTGTCTTGTGTGTTACTAAATTTAACAATCCAAGGTGTATATCCATCAGGCAAATCATGTATGCCATGAATAATATTTTTCCGATCATTATTCAAACCTATCAGAGCTTTTGGACGTGCGCCGGCCGATGAGCCATTTAAAGCCAGAAGATCTTGCAAGACTTCATCAGATGTTCCGTCTAGAACTTCTTGCGCCTGCTGCGCCAGCTTATCCAAGTTAATACTATCGCTACTTTCCCCCGTACTGTGATCCGGTTCGTAAACAAGTGCACCAAGGCCACTTAATCCAATATGCGTCAAGCGATCTAGTGGCGTGATGTCAGAAGGTAAAATACCAAACGAGCGAGCAAAGCGATCAAAAAGCAATCGACCCCATCCATCAGGAAGGCTGTCATTAAAAACTCCGCCAAGCCCTTCAAATAAATTGTAATCAAAGCTGAACACTCCTGATTTCAGTGGCAGGTGAAATGGTGAAATATTTAGATTTTGCTCAATAAATGAGTCGTGATATTGAAAATAAATCTGACGATTATTTATCGCCAAACGCCCAACTGGAATGACCTGATCACCAAAATTTAGACCAACTTTTACTTCTTTTACTGAATTTTTCATCTGCGGTTTCCTCTTTTGCGTGTTGGTTTTTTATTGGCTTCAAGAACTTCATCAATTGAAGAAAATTCAGACTGGTTTGGCTGAATTGATTTGATGATATTTTCAAGCCCGCCAAGAACCATTTGTAGCTTCAAAAAAGATTCCAAAGAGATCAGTCCTTTTTGTTCAAATTTGCGCAAGGTTGGCAAAGCAACACCTGAGCGTTCGGCCAAACTTTGTTGAGTTAGCCCCATTGCAAGCCTCTGCAAACGGGCATTTTCGGCAATTTTTTCTTGAGCTTTTGCAACTGTAGTAAGTAATATCATTATATTAGATATTTATTTAAAATAAAAGAAGTGATACCTTAATATTAGTATTTACTCGAACTTAAGTCAATAAATTATATTTTTTAAAAGATTACTACTTTTCTTTTTCATAAAGAACTGATAGCCTCTCAACTTAGGCAAATTTTAAGCACTTATTTTTTCATGCACAAACCCATGTACAAAGGGGATTACAAAAAAGATTAAGCCGCTAAAATCAAAGCCTCACGGGAGTTGTTCAAATCCAGCCCCCGCAACCACTTCAAAAAATAATTTTCCGCACCGCCTCTTCGATCACATCAAACACTTCTTCGAACCCCCTCTCCCCGTAGTAAGGATCTATCGCCTCATCATTCCACGAATTTTTTATTTTGGAAAAAGACAAAAAAAGTTGGATTTTTTTCAAATGTTTTTCTTCGGCTAAATTTTGCAAAATACGCAAGTGGCTGCGATCCATTGCAAAAATTAAATCAAATTTTTCGAAATCATTTTTGGTAATTTTTCGCGAAGAAATTCCGTCGAAAGAAACGCCGCGCTCTTTTCCGAGCTTTACGGCTCTTGGATCGGCAGACTCTCCAACGTGATATCCATGAGTGCCGGCTGAATCAAAAAAATATTCCGCATCTTTTCCAATATTTTTTGCCACATGTCTTGCAATCGCTTCAGCGGTGGTTGAGCGACAAATATTTCCGGTGCAAACGAAGAGGATTTTTTTCATAAAATTTTTAACTGCGACTGAGTCTGGTGTTGTAGCTGCCGTTCCCACTGCTCCAGCTGGCTCCATTGTATTTTCCGGAGTCATCATCAATCCCAGCGCAATTCCCCCTAATTCATCAGCAACTTTTTTTCTTTGTGCGTTAATAGCATCTCTGGGAAATAATTTTTGAGCTGGAAATAATTCTTGCCGGATGAGATCTCCTTCTTTTCCTGCTTTGCTGCTGCGATATTTCGATAATTTTTCTGCGTTTGTTTTGTCGTAAATGACGTTGGTTAAAATCTCCGCTATTCCCTTAACCTCGTCAGGAGTCATGGCAACATAACTCACCCCGCCAAAGCAACATTCTAAGTTTTTGATTAAATCAGTTTGAAATTCCTCTTTTGCTTTTGGCATTGATGACTCCTTTTGTTGAAATTAAATTTGCCGGATTTCTCCAACCAAACTACTCGGCCGCGCTTTTAAAATTTTCACCTCAGCAATTTTTCCGAGAAATTTTTTTGCTTCATCTTCACTGCTAACATCAACAATCACCGATTGCAGCCAAGGCGATTTCCCCCAGAGCTGCGTTGATTTGTGCGCCTTTGCCTTCCCCGAATTCGGCGCTTCTTTTTCGAATAAAACTGGCATCACTTCGCCTTCGGATTTTTTATTAAAATCGATTTGTTGCTCGGTTAAAAGTTTTTGCAATTCAGCCAAGCGTTCAGTTTTTATTTTTTCTTCGACTTGGATTTTAGCCTCTGCTGCCGGTGTTCCCGGGCGTGGCGAATATTTGAAAGAATAGCATTGCGTGAAGCCGATTTGCCTCACCAAATCCATCGTGTCGGCGAAATCCTTGTCGGTTTCTCCGGGAAATCCGACGATAAAATCGGAAGACAGACCGATGTCTGGCCTTGCAGCGCGCAGCTTCTCGATGATCTTAAAATAATCTTGGCGAGTGTGTTTGCGATTCATTCCCTTCAAAACATTGTTCGATCCCGACTGAATTGGCAGGTGCAAAAACGGCATTAATTTTTTGATATCGCGATGCGCGAAAAGCAGGTCGTCAGCCATGTCGCGGGGGTGAGAAGTAGTGTAGCGAATGCGTTCAATTTCCGGAATTTCGGCAGTTTTTTCGATCAGTTTTGCGAGGCTTGTCGCCTGCCCTTTTTCGTCAATTCCGTGGTAAGCATTTACGTTTTGTCCGAGAAAATAAATCTCCTTCACGCCGCGATCCGCAAGCCTGCGCGCATCGTCAAAAATTTTGGAAACTTCGCGAGAATATTCGGCACCGCGAGTGTAAGGCACGACACAAAATGTGCAGAATTTGTCGCAACCTTCCTGAACCGTGACGAATGCGCTGGCGCCAGTTCCAGCCTTTGATTCAGCGAGCAAATCGAATTTTTCGTTCGGCGTAAATTCCAAATTAATCTGCTTTTTCTTTTCACGAATCACCTTTCCCACCAAGTCCGGCAAGGTTTGGTAACTCTCAGGCCCAACAATAATGTCGACCACATTCGAGCGCCGAAAAATTTCTTCGCCCTCCGCTTGAGCCACGCAGCCAGCGACCGCAACGATCATCTCACCGCCCTGCTCTTTCATTTTATTTTTGTGCGGACGGATGCGACCGAGATCAGAAAATAATTTTTCCGACGCCTTTTCGCGAATGTGACAAGTGTTAATAATTACCATGTCGGCGCCTTCGGGCGTGTCGGTGGTTTCGTAGCCGATGGCCGTCATTAGGTCTTCCATGCGGTCAGAATCGTAAACATTCATTTGGCAGCCGTAGGTTTTGATGTGTAATTTTCTGTGATGGCGCCTGTAGCGGTAACCCTGGACCGGGCGGCTATGGTGCGATACTCCGCTGCGCCGGACGAGTGAAAGAGGTTAGTGGCGGTGCCAGAGACACCACCAACAATCGGATGGAGATGACGGCGGCTATAGAAGCGCTGCGCCTACTGACACGCCCTTGCAGGGTTATCATCACAACAGATTCTCAGTATCTGGTTAAAGGGATGACAGAATGGATATCCGGCTGGCAAAACAAGGGGTGGCTCAACAGCAAGAAGGAACCGGTACTGAATAAGGATCTCTGGGAGATGTTGCTAGAGCTGATTAAGAGTCATTCGGTGCAGTGGAAATGGATTAAAGGGCACGCCGGACATATTGAAAATGAAAGGTGTGACCAACTCGCGCGCAAAGGAATCCCCTCTCATTAATGGAACCCTAAACCCTAAGGGTTTTGAAAACCCTTAGGGTCTGCTGTTTTACTCCCCTGCCGCGTCCCGCGTCTTGCCATCTCAGCATCTATCAGGTTCAATATTTCGAACTTCTTGAGCGACCAGAGCGGGGCTACAAGGCTCTCATGTCCGCCATCACCAGTCAGGCGATGAACCAGGATGCGCGGATCCAGAAACTCCAGAAAGTCACAGACCAACCCTGCGTAATCATCTCTACAGAGGACTTTTACTTCACCACGGCAGTACATATCAGCCAACTGCGTACCCTTCACAACATGCAGCAGATGCAGTTTGACGCCGTCGATGCCGAGCCGGTTCAATTCAGCAGCCATTGCCAGTATTTCTCCCCTTGTTTCACCCGGCAGTCCGAGAATGATGTGGGCGCAGACCTTCAACCCTCGATTTGCGGCCCGTTGTATGGCTTGAACAGAACATGCGTGGTCATGGCGCCGGTTGAGAAAGGTGAGGCTCCTGTCATGTATCGATTGCATACCAATTTCAAGCCAGAGGTATGTTTGATCGTTAAGCTCCTGCAGGTAGTCAAGAGCCTCCTCCGGCAAGCAGTCAGGACGGGTGGCGACTATCAGGCCGACAATATCGGAAACGGTGAGCGCTTCGGAGAACAGCCCCC
>CAINKA010000074.1 GCA_903849835.1 uncultured Alphaproteobacteria bacterium | reverse complement strand
TTGCGATTGTTGTCGTAGTAATAGCCGTAGTAACTGTCATTGTTATATTCATCGATGGTGTCTTTGCCGTCGCCGAGATTGAAGATGTAGGTGTCATCACCGGATGAGCCGGAGAGGAAGTCGTTGCCTTTGCCTCCAATAAAAATCTCATCACTCGCCTTACCGCGCAAATCATCAATATCCCGACTTCCAAACAATACATTATCCACACTAGTTCCAAAAATAGCAGTGAGCCCGTCTTTAATCGCAGCCTCATCCAACCCATCCACCGCGTTTTTGGAAATAGTTAGAATGTTAGTAACTTCCTTCTTCAAAAAATATCTGGCAACGGTAGTTAGAGCCACATCATTCTTATCCACCCCTTCCTGATTAACATCCGAAGAATGATGAATCGAAATCTCATTAAATTTCTGCTTAACGCCACTAAAAATATCATCCTTGCTCACACTAAAAAAATCGAGGCTGTCAGTCGCAAAGTTGTAGCTAGCCTTGAAGATTTCCTTAAAAACGCTTTGCGCTAAAATCTTGGTCTTAATGTCGAAAAACAAAAAGTCCCAAGCCTGAGAAACCGCCGTCACTTGCCACGTCTGAACATCGCTTCTCCCTACCGAATCCCGATAATTTTCACCCCGAATTTTCTCCATCGCCGCCAATTTCTTCCCGTCAAAAACTCCACGCATTCCGGTCACGTTTTCTACGCCTGACCATAAAAAAATGATGTTCTCAATCTTTGAATCGATTTCGCGATATTCATCCGCAGTAAGATTATTCATCCCCTTCAAAGCCTGCAACAACGCATCATTCTGACTCGCCGCAATCGGCAGCGCCTTAACATTCCCATAGCCTCGCAGCATTGGTAGAGAAAGTGCTTCAAGGTTGAGAGTGTAGTCTCCGATTATGTTTCCACTAGCATCGGTGTAAACGTAGGAGGTGGAGTTCGATTGGTTAACTGTGAGATCAAGATTGGCATAAGTTCCACTAGAGTCGATGAGAGTGGTTGAGCCATCTACATTTGTAATACTTGATGATTTGGCGAAGGAACCAGTGGAGATAATAACATTTCCTTCAGAGATTTGGTTTAACTGGGTTAGATTATTGAGGTTGATGGATTTGATTTTGAGATCGGTTAGAGATTTAAGTTCGTTGCCTTGAGAGACTCCGTCGGAGTTGGCATCTTGCCATATTTTTAACTTAGAAAAAACTGCATCATTGCTGTCGATTTGATTGTCTAAGTTGAGATCATATTCCCGCAGCTCTTCAGTTCCGGTTTTGTTTTGTTTGCCAAAGAGTTCTAGGACGTTGTCGATGGTGCCGTTGTTGTTCTTGTCGAGGGTGAGAAATCCGTCATCACCTTTGACCCAGCCTACTTGTTCTTTTACGCCATCGGAGATGTAAGTGCCTGTTCCTTTACCGTTTGAGTCTAGAACTTCGGAGATGTCGAGATCAAAGAAGGCTTTGGAGTCTTTAAGGGCGATGAGGTCTATTCCATCACCATCGAGATCAAGGGTGAGAGGATCGTATCTGCGGGGTTCGGTGGCTTCTGCGGTGGACAGGGAGTTGAAGAGGGATTGGAAGTAGGTGGAGATGGTGTGGGAGTCGGAGATTAGGGAGTTGAGGTGGGATTTGACGCCAAACTCTACAGCTTGTTCGAAGGAGTCCCAAACTCTGTCCGTGATGTCGTGCTTAAAAATACCATCCAATCCTGGGGTAAAAAGATTTTTCTGAACTATAAAATTATTCACTTCACTTTCTAAACCCATCGCATGAGCGAGAGCGGAGGTTGTTGTGTTGCAGTTTTGAAGCAGTGGCTCGTAGTCGTAATTTTGAGAGTTAATGGCTTGGGCAGAGGCTTGGGCGTTTTGCCAGAGAGTGTCGATTTCGGATTGGGAGGAGGATTTTATTGTGGTGCCTTGGAAGTTTTGGGGGTTGGTGGGGGAGGAGGGGTCGTACCAGTCGAGGGTTGGTGTGCGATTGGCATCATTTTGTTCATGACCGTTGTAGTCTTGAGATATCACTACAACATCACCTAGCAACATACTATCATCAATCGGCCCACCTCTTAAAATTTCTCTAGTTCCATCGTCATTCACTTTGATAAAAAAAGTGTGTTGAGGAGTATACTTGCCAAGACTTCCTGCGTGAGAAACATCTCTTGTCCAGATTTGGATTTGTGCCATGATTTATCTCGTATTTGTGGTTAAAAGTTGGTTAAAAATTTTAATGAATTGTTTAGTAAGCTCGCCCCTTATTTGCACTAAGGAATGTAACTTTATTGCTTTTGTTTATCCATATTCCACCCCTCCATTCTATGTTATTTAAAACCACAAAAAATGGGCTCGCCTTATCATAGCTGTAATGATATATTTTTGTGGTACCATCCTTCCACCATTCATCATATTGTTTAAATTTTTTATAATTTTTTAGACTCTCTTCTGAATCTTGCGTGACCTTCGCCCCAGCCCTCTCCAACGTCTTCACCAACTCCCCAACATCACTCCCAACCGGATGAAGCTCTAACAGTGCAACCCTCGCCTCCTCCGCAGTCTTATATTTCTCAAAATAAAATCCCTTCTTAAATCTGTTGAACATGTTGGCGTTAGCATCATTGGTTGATGAAATTGCGAAGATCGATAAGAGTAAAACTAGAAGAGATTTAGCGATGAATTTTTGTTGAGGATTTTTCATTTTTTTAAAAATTTCTTTAAGATTTTTTCTAGTTGAGATCATATAGATAAAGCGGTTAATAACTAGACATTAACCCACGCCACTCTAATGTCCGTTGGTTATCAACCAACATTAGGGCACCTCTAAAAATCCAAATCTACCCAAGCAAATTTTGATCCCAGAGATTTTTTGATTCCGAATTTTTGAATTAAAAATTCAGTTGAGAAAAATCTCGTTTTTATCGCCTAATTTAGCAATAATTTCGAGGTTTTTTGCAGTTTTCTGCGGGTTCTTGGTGGCGACTTCTGGGTTTAAATAACCGCCGACGCAACTATCCCGTCACGCCTGAGTAGCTGCCCTAGGCGCACCATGTTGTAGGTCAAATTCATCATTCCAATCTTCACCTCAGCGCGAAGAAGTCCTATTGTTCTGGTGAAGTGACTTCCCATTTGAGCTTGCGCTCCGAAGACATGTTCAACCCTTGATGGGGACGTTGCAAATCTAACTTTCTAAAAAACCTAAGCTCAAAAATTTTTACAACCCAAAAACTGAGAAATTTTGTTATTTTTTTGAGTCAAATTCGATTAATTTTTAGTAAATTTCTTAGCAAGTTTGTA
>CAINKA010000073.1 GCA_903849835.1 uncultured Alphaproteobacteria bacterium | reverse complement strand
CCTCTCCTGCCCCAATGTCAAGGGTGAGGGCATGATTATGGGAGTAAACCGGGATGCTACCTTTGAAATTGTTTCGGAATTGCGCAAGATACGAATCATGCTTCGACAGGCTCAGCATGACTAATGAGATAATATTTAAAAAAATGCCAAAAACCTCCCCCCGAAAAATCCTCAAAAACATCTTCGGTTACGATAATTTTCGCGGTGCGCAGGAAGAAATTATCGACCACGTTATTTCCGGAAAAAGTTGTTTTGTTTTGATGCCGACGGGCGCGGGAAAGTCGCTTTGTTTTCAAATTCCGGCGCTCTGTTTGGATGGTGTTGCGGTGGTGATTTCGCCGCTGATTGCGCTGATGCAAGATCAGGTTGAGGGCTTGAAACAAGCGGGTGTGAAGGCGGAAGCGATTAATTCCAGCATGTCACCAGCGGAAGTTTTTTCAGTGAAAGAGCGGCTCAAAAATGACGAGCTCGATCTGCTTTACGTCTCGCCCGAAAGACTTCTGATGCCGGAATTTTTAGAAATTTTATGCGACGTAAAAATCGCGCTTTTTGCCATCGACGAAGCTCATTGCGTTTCGCAATGGGGACATGATTTTCGTCCAGTTTATACCCAGCTCACCATCCTCGAAAAAGTTTTTGCCGATGTGCCGCGAATCGCACTGACAGCCACTGCAGATGATCCAACCCAAAAAGATATTATTGAAAAATTGGGCTTAAAAAACGCCAAAATTTTTCGCGCTGGTTTTGATCGTCCGAATATTTTTTATGCAATTGTCGAGCGCAAAAATTCCAAAAAACAGCTGATTGAATTCATCAAAGAGAATCATCAAAATGACAGTGGAATTGTTTATTGCCTGTCGCGCAAAAATGTTGATGAGGCCGCGGCAGAATTGCGCGGAGAAGGGTTTAAAGTTTTGGCCTACCACGCCGGAATGGATGCAAAAACTCGGCAAAAAAATCTCGAAAAATTTTTGCTTGAAGACGGAATAATCATGGTCGCGACCATCGCTTTCGGCATGGGAATCGACAAGACCGACGTGCGTTTTGTGGCGCATTTAAATCTGCCGAAATCAATCGAAGCCTATTACCAAGAGACCGGCAGAGCTGGGCGGGACGGTCTTCCAGCCAATGCGTGGATGTCTTACGGACTTGCTGACATCGCGGCGCAGCGAAATTTTATTGAAACTTCCGACGCGCCCGAAAATCAAAAAAGAATCGAGCGCCAAAAAATAAATGCGCTGCTCGGATTGTGCGAAGCTTCGACCTGCCGTCGTCAAGTTTTGTTAAAATATTTCGGCGATATTTCCGAGCCTTGCGGCAATTGCGACACTTGTCTCAACAAGCCCGAAACCTTTGATGGCAGCATCGCGGCGCAGAAAGCGATCTCTGCAGTTTATCGCACCGAACAAAGATTTGGTGTCGGATATTTGATCGATGTTTTGCTCGGCACTGAAGATCAGCGCATCAAAAATTTTCGTCACGACCAACTTTCTGTTTTTGGTGTCGGCAAAGAATTTTCGAAGTCGGAATGGCAAGGAATTTTCCGGCAATTAGTGGCGATGAATTTTTTGAAAGTTGATGTCGTGGGACATGGTGGTTTGCAAATCACTGATGCGGGCAGAAAATTTTTACAGCAAAAAAATCCACTGCCTTTGCGAAAAATTACGGTGAAAGTTAAGGCGAAAAAAGAGGCGAGGGTGAAAGCTGTGCTTGGTCTTACAGGTGATGCCGAAAAAGAATTATTCGCTAGGTTGCGCGAAAAAAGAATGGAAATCGCCAAGGCGCAAAATGTTCCGCCTTACGTTGTTTTTCACGACAAAACTTTGTTGGAAATGGTGAAGTTGAAGCCGAAAAATTTTGAAGAGCTGGCGAAGATTAGTGGGGTAGGTGAGGCGAAAATTAAAAAATATGGGAAGGTGTTTTTGGAGCTGATGTAGCTCGTAGGGGCTGGCCTTGTGCCAGCCCGCGTGAACCACTGCGGGCGACCACAAGGGTCGCTCCTACGAATTTAACAACTGAACTGACTAGCCGCCGTTATTATTCCGATTGCCGTAGTTGCCGTAATTGCCTGAATTGCCAGAGCTTCTGCGATCATCTCTGTCGCCATAATCTCTGCGAGGACGATCGTCGTAGTCTCTGCGCGGACGATCTCCAAAATCTCTGCGTGGACGATCGCGATCAAATCCGCCACCGCTTCCGCCACCGCTAGAAGTTTTTCTTTTAGCTTTTGAAACCAATGGGCGACCTTCTCCGGCCTTGTCTTGGAAATAATCTAAAATTCTGCCAGCCTCATCATTTGGAACTGCAAAAAATGAAAAATCATCGAGAACTTTTATGCTGTCAATCAGGCTTTGATCGATTTGAGTTTCTTCGGAAATGAAGTCAGCCAATGCTCGCGGATCCATTCCGTGATTTCTGCCTTTGGCCAAAAAAAGTTGCGTCTTGCTTCCATCTTCTCTGGAATTGTTGCGATCTCGATCGTCGCGATGCTCGTAAGTGCTCATGTTTTTAAAAATTAAGATTATGGGTTTGAAAGTGCGATGTTGTTGGAAAAGATCGCGCTGTAGCTCGAAGAGCGTAAGCGGATGGTTGGGACGGCAGGATTACTCGTAAATTTTTTTTAATTTAATTGAACGAGTTGCAATTCACTTGCGTGAATTGTCAAACCTAAGGTTCGAACCCTGCACATTCTCAGTAGCAATTCCTTCTTCTAATCGCGCTGTGGCTCGAAGAGCGTAAGCGGATGGTTGGGACGGCAGGATTCGAACCTACGGATGGCGGTATCAAAAACCGCTGCCTTACCACTTGGCGACGTCCCAGTAAAAAAGTTTTTGGAAGTTTTACGTTGAAGAGAAAGAAAATCCTGTGCGAAAAATACTAACTACAACCCCCGAAAAAAGAGCGCGGTTTTTTAGGCGGCACCTTGCTTGAAGTCAACAAGCTTTCAGGTTGACAAAGTTTGAAACGATCGCGTAACTTCGCGCCAATTTCCAAAATTTAATCACTCCAACCAATCTTCCAACCAATGAGCAGCGACCTTCAAGAAATAATAAATTTATCCGATCAGATCACGCAAAATTCTGATTTGTTAGTGCGTAAAATCGTTGAGCTGAGCTATTCCGCAGCTCATGGCGGAGGGGTTGATCCATTTATTTTTGGGCTGACAGTTTTTGTTTTAGCCTGCTTCGTTGGCTATTTCGTGGTTTGGAAAGTTACTCCAGCTCTTCATACGCCATTGATGGCTGTTACAAATGCAATTTCCGGCGTGATCGTAGTCGGCGCCATGATTGCGCTTGGTTCAGCAAAAGATTTTTCTTTCATTTCTGTCCTAAGTTTTTTCGCAATTGTGATCGCATCGATCAATATTTTTGGCGGATTTTTCGTGACTTGGCGCATGTTGCAGATGTTCAAAAAATAATTTTTTAAAAAAATTGTGAAAAAAATTTCTAACTTTTTTAAGTCATTTTCTTGGGCGAAAATTTTTTTAATTTTTGCTGTTTTGGCATTTTTAATCAGAACAGTTTTTTTAGTTTGGGAAAAAAACGAGATCGATTTTTCCGCGCTGCTTTTGTTAAAAATTTATTCCACTGGTTTATTTTTTGATATTTTGGCATTCGCCTATATCGCCTTCATACCACTGTTTCTTTACACATTCTTTCCGCAAAAATTTTTTAATTCCGCTAGGTTTCAAAAAGCTAACAAAGCGTTTTTTTTCACTTTTCTTTACGTCATTATTTTTTCTGCTTTTTCGGAAATAACTTTTTGGGAAGAGTTTCAAACGCGCTTCAATTTTATCGCGGTGGATTATTTAATTTATACCACCGAAGTCATCGCCAACATTGTGGAATCTTATCCCATCGCCTTGTTGCTCGGAATAATTTTAGCCATCACGACGCTGATTTTTTATTTTTCTTGGCAAAAAATTATCGTAAAAAAATCAGAAAATTTTTCGCAGCGTTTGAAAAATTTTGCAGTTTTTTCGGCGCTTTTGCTCGCCGCATTTTTTACGATCGACAGCTCGAAATTAACCAAAATTTCGCAAAATAATTACGCCAACGAAGCGGCTGCAAACGGCATCTATCAGCTCTTTTCAGCCTATCGCAATAATGAAATCGATTTTGATCAGCTCTACATCACTCGCGACGAAAACGCGGTGATAAAAAACATTCGCGCCAACATTTCAAAACAAGAGCCGAGCTCAAAATTTTTGAATAGCGAAGATATTTCGCGCCTGATTCCGCAAGCAAAAATCGGCGCTGAAAAAAAATACAATGTGATTTTTGTGACCATCGAAAGTTTCAGCGCGGAGTTCATGAAAGCCTTCGGCAATGAAGAAAATATTTCACCGAATCTCGACGAGATCGCCAAAAAAAGTTTATTTTTTACAAATCTGAAAGCGACGGGAACGCGCACCAT
>CAINKA010000072.1 GCA_903849835.1 uncultured Alphaproteobacteria bacterium | reverse complement strand
GGAAACAGTAGCTTCAGACACTTTTAATAACAAGAAAAATAATTAAAAAATTAAGGAAAATTTATGAAAGAAAGTTTAGGTGATTTGCGACAGCCCCTTAAATCAAAATTATTCCCTTCTTTAGCGAGCCATGCTCGCAAGAAAGCGCCACATTCCCATTCGGGAATTATTGGCAGAATTTCCTCAAAAACCTTTAAATCAAAATTATTCCTCTCTTCAGCGAGCCATTCTCGCGTGAAATCAGCACGGTTCTGTTTGGGAAATGTTAGCAGAATTTTCTCAAGAGCATCTGAACCAAAACTATTCCCTTCTTTATCGAGCCATGCTCGTGCGAGATCAGCGCGTCCACGCTCGGGAACTGTTGGCAGAATTTTCTTAAAAACCTCTAAATCAAAATTATTTCCTTCTTCAGCGAGCCATGAGTACAGGACATCATTCCAATGATCT
Organism: uncultured Alphaproteobacteria bacterium; assembly: GCA_903849835.1. Classification (GTDB taxonomy): domain Bacteria; phylum Pseudomonadota; class Alphaproteobacteria; order Rickettsiales; family UBA1997; genus UBA2645. Next base: position 4,947 of record CAINKA010000072.1, on the reverse strand, counting down.
GAAGCTGCTGGCAGAATTTGAATTAAATTTCCGGCACTTAGCAAATGATTCGCTTCCACTATCCTTCTCAATCCTGTTTTTCCGACTCTGTTTATATTCGGTAGCGGAACCGTTTGTGATTTTTTTGCATTTGGTATTTGCCAAATCCACGTTCTGAGGAATGTGTTTTCAACTTCTAGAATGCCATCATGAGCAACTCCGCCACCGCCAGCAGGCGCTCGTAATCCGTTTAAAATTATTTCTAAATTTTCTAATGAGTTATTGTCTTTGAACCACGTTAGTGTCTTAGATTTTTCGTTATCGTCTTCAGCTAAAAGAGTCCTGATTTTTCCTGCAGTTCTATCTCTTAAGAGGCTCTCCCAAGCTGCTCTCATGCTTTAAACTCCCCAATGAATTGTTTTTATTTGTAAAAATTCCTCGATCCCCAATCGCGATCCTTCCCTCCCAAATCCCGAATGTTTAACTCCGCCGAATGGCGCTACCTCTGTTGCAAAAGTGCAATCATTTATTGCGACCATTCCAAATTCTAGCGCATCAGAAATTCGCCAAATTCTTGCGGCATCGTTGGTGTAGAGGTAGGAGCCGAGGCCGTAATCGGTGTCGTTGGCGAGGGCGATTACTTTTTCTTCCGAGCTAAATTTTTGGATCGCGGCGATGGCGCCGAAAATTTCTTCTTGGGCGATTGCCATTGTTGGGGTGACGTTGGTGAGCACCGTTGGGGCGAAAAATTTTCCGCCAGATTCCCCTGCAATTTTTCCGCCGCCAATTTCACATTTTGCGCCTTGCTGCAAAGCTTCAGAAATTAATCGTTCAACTTTTTTTACTGCCGCGTCGGAAATCATTGGGCCGATTGTTGAAGTGGGATTGAAGCCATCTCCCACCTGCAATTTTTTTACTTCTGCTAAAAATTTTTCGAGGAAGGTGTCGTGAATTTTTTCCTCGACGAAGATGCGATTGACGCAGGTGCAGGCCTGTCCGCCATTGCGAAATTTGGCGTGCATTAATCCGGAAATTGCTTTGTCCAAATCAGCGTCGGCGAAAATAATGAAAGGGGCAGAGCCGCCGAGCTCAAGGGAGAGGCGCTTCAAATCATTTCCGCTTTGCGTCGCCAATAATTTTCCGACACGCGTCGAGCCGGTGAAACTGATTTTGCGGATTTTTTTGTTGGCGCAAAATTCCTCGCCGATCATTTGTGCGTCGCCCGTCACGACGTTGAAAACGCCGTCAGGAATTCCCGCTTCCTTCGCCAAAACCGCGAGAGCCAGCGCAGAAAATGGAGTAAGTTCGGAAGGTTTTAAAATCACCGTACATCCCGCCGCCATTGCTGCTGCAGCTTTGCGCGTAATCATTGCCGAAGGAAAATTCCACGGCGTGATTGCAGCGACGACGCCGATCGGCTCACGCGTTGCGAGAATTTTTTGATTCGTTTTCGGCGCTGAAATTATTTCGCCGGAAATTCTTTTTGCCTCTTCAGCAAACCATTCGACAAAATTTGCGCCGTAAAAAATTTCGCCGCGAGATTCGGCGAGAGGCTTGCCCTGCTCGCTGGTGAGAATGGTCGCGAGGTCTTCGAGATTTTTGAGAATGAGCTCGTGCCAGTTGCGCAAAATTTTCGCACGCTCTTTGCCGGTGAGTTTTTTCCACTGTTGAAAGGCGAGGGCGGCGGCGGAAATTGCGGATTTTATTTCGTCACGCGAAAGGTTGGGAACCGCGCCGAGTAAGGTTCCATCGGCTGGATTAAAAACAGAAATTTTTTCTTCCGAATCAACAAACCGACCATTAATAAAATTTTTTTCGCTGAAGAGATTTTGATTTTTTAGGTTCATATTTTTTGATTTTTTATGTTGAGGTAAGAGCAAGACGGGGTTTGTAACCCCGTCTTCATGTTCAGTTCAAACTCAAGCCGACATGAACTGTTGGACGGGGTTATAAACCCCGTCCAGCGTGCGATCCAGCGCGTGTTTTATTTTTAAACTCGCAAAATTTCTCAATTCCACACCTTCCACATTCCGGTTTTCTCGCCTTACAAACATACCTGCCATGCAGGATCAGCCAATGATGCGCGTGCTCCCGCCACTTTTTCGGAATATTTTTCAGCAAAGCAATTTCAACTTTTTCCGGCGTGGTTTCGTCAGCAAATCCAATCCGATTTGCGACGCGAAAAACGTGAGTGTCGACGGCGATTGTTGGGTGGCCGAAGGCGCAATTCAAAACTACATTTGCGGTTTTTTGTCCGACGCCGGCGAGTGAGTTTAGCGCGGCAAAATCTTCCGGAACTTCCGAATTAAATTCGTCGACCAAACGCTGCGAGAGCTTGATAATATTGGCTGCTTTGCCGTTGAAGAGTCCGATGGTTGAGATGTATTTCTTCAAGTTTTTTTCGCCGAGCTTGAGCATTTTTTCTGGCGAATCCGCAATCTCAAAAAGTTTTTTTGTCGCCTTATTCACGCCGACATCCGTGCTTTGCGCCGACAAAACCACCGCGACTAAAAGCGTAAAATTATTGGTGAAATTTAACTCAGTTTTTGGCGTCGGATTTTCTTTCTGCCAGATCGAAAAAATTTGATCGATTGTTTTTTTATTCATCTTGCAAATTCAATTTTTCGTTAACCATGAAGTCATCGCGTAGCGAAGCGGATGCGTGACCACTCCCCTATCAGGGGAGATGGAGGGGTGGTTTTTAATTTACAAATAATCTTTTGCTTTTACCTTCGCGCCCGCCAAGCCCGAAGCGGCTTCGCAAGATTTCAAAAAAATAAATTTCCAATGAATCTTCAAGAATTAAAACAGCAAAGCAAAGTTCATTTTATTGGACTTGGTGGAATCGGAATGAGTGCTTTGGCATTTATTTTGCGTCAGTGGAAAGTTCCGGTTCAAGGGTCAGATTTATCAGAAAATTATTTAACTCAAAAGTTGCGCGACAAAGGCGCAACTTATTTCGTCGGGCATGATGCAAAAAATATCACCGACGATGTTTCGCTGATCGTTCAAACGTCAATCATCAAAAATGAAAATCCCGAAATTCTCGAAGCGCAAAAAAGAAATATTCCCGTGATTACCCGTGCGAATTTGCTGGCGATGATTATGGCGCAATACAAGGGAATCACGATTGCAGGCACTCACGGAAAAACTAGCACGACGGGAATAGTTTCGCTGATTCTCGAAATTGGCGGGCTCGATCCGACCGTGATTAATGGCGGCGTCATCCACTATTTCGGCAGCAATTCCAAAGTCGGAAAAGGAAAATATTTAGTGGCGGAGTCGGATGAATCTGACGCGAGCTTCGTTGATCTGCCTAGCTTCATTGGCGCTGTGACGAATATTGAGCCGGAGCATTTGGAGTTTAAAGGCTACGGCGGAGATTTCGAAAAACAGAAAGTTTGCTTCGAAAGATACGTAAAACAAATTCCGGCGGAAGGCTTGTGTGTGCTGTGTTTGGACAGTCCTGAAGTCGAAAAAATTTACCAAAAATTGCGTGGTGAGAAAAAAAATCTCGTCACTTATTCGATTAAAAAAAACGCCGCCAAAGGGGACGCAGATCTAATCGCAAAAAATATCTCAACGGATGCTAGCGGTTTGACTTTCGACGTTGTTTTCAAAGACGGTCGCGAAATCAAAAACATCAAAATGCCGATCTACGGCGAACACAATGCCAGCAATGCTTTAGTGGCGATTGCGATTGGAGATTTTTTGCGGATGAGCGCTGAAAAAATCAAAGAAGCGCTCGCAGTTTTTAACGGCGTGAAACGTAGATTTACCAAAGTCGGTGAGTTTGACGGCGTGTCAATAATTGACGATTACGGCCATCATCCCACTGAAATTGTTGCAACGCTTAAAGCCGCGAGGGGCTTGGTTAAAGACCAAAAAATTATTTGCGTTTTTCAACCACACAAATTCAGCCGCGTTCACGATTTGTTCAACGAATTTTGCGGCGCATTTTCTGACGCTGATTGCGTGATTGTGTCGGATATTTATTCAGCAGGACAAGCGCCAATTGCCGGCGTAAGCCAAGACGCTTTGGTCGAAGGAATTAAAAAATCCGGCCACAAAAATGTGATTAAATTGCCAAGCGAAAAAGATTTGGCGGGGATTGTGAAAGGTCAAATCGAGTCGGGAGATTTAGTTTTGTGCACAGGAGCCGGAACAGTCACTTACTGGGCTGCGGCGCTTGAGGGGCAGTTGAAGAATCTGTAGAAGTTCACCACCCCTACCCCTCCTCGAAGAGGAGGGGATTGGACCGAATTCGGCTCGATTATTTTCAGTTCACTCAGACTGATCCCCTCCTCTTCGAGGAGGGGTAGGGGTGGTGAACCAAGAGACAATTACAGCGCCGTTATTATCGAACCGACTTGGCGAACTTTTACAGAAGGCGAGGAAAAATATTTTTACTCATGACCAACAACCAAATCACAATCCAAAAACTCAGCAGCAAATCCGAAATTCTTTCCGCCTTTCCAATCATCCGTCAGCGTTATAAAAATCTGAGTTTGGAAAATTACGAAGCGCAGATTTCGGAGATGATTGCGATGAATGATTTTAAAATGATCGGCGCTTTTATCGGCGATGAAATTGTTGGGGTGTGCGGTTATTGGGTGCTACGGATGCTTTATTGCGGGCGCTATCTTCAACTTTCGAGTTTTATTGTTGATGAAGAAAAAAGAGGCGAAGGAATCGGAAAAAAAATTTTGGATGAGATGGAAAAAATCGGCAAAGAATTGCGCTGCGAAAAAATTATTCTGGACTCCTTCACCGAAAATAAAAAATCTCATTCACTTTATTTCCGCGAAAATTTTTACATTCGTGGGTTTCATTTTATGAAAAATTTGTGACTTAAAATTAGGAGAATTTATGGCTAGAGACGATAGATTTGGTGCAGCTGCTGCTGCCGGAGTGGAGAGTTATTTTTTTGATCCAAAAGATGTCAGAAGTTTTAGTCGGCACAATGGC